>DAOVRJ010000189.1 GCA_030628225.1 Candidatus Zixiibacteriota bacterium
ACATCCAGGAGAAGATCGTCGGGGGCGCAGAGCTCTCCCAACCGCTTGTTCTCGCTCTGATTACGACCCACCACCATTTTGAACCCATCGTCCAATCGCAGATGGCGGCCCACCTTGAGCAGCTCCAGATCCTGTACAGTTACCGAATCGCTGTGCTGGAACAGATCCCTGAGCCGGCGAGAGAAAATTGGGTCGGTGAGCAGGCATCCTCCCGCCGGGGCCGGGTAGTCCTGGATGCCATAAAAGGCAGCCAGCTCCATCTGCCGCTTGCGCCCACGGCCCTGCAAGTCCAGCAGCCGCTCTCGATCTACCTTTCCCTCCCGCTCCGGGAGGGTTTCGGGCAGCAACCTGGCTGAAAGTGGGCGGAGAATGACCGGCTCGTAGCCCGACTCACGGGCCACCCTGACCAGGGAGCCCCTGTTCTGGGACATGGGACGCTCGCCCAGGACCTCCCCGGAGAAGAGGAAATCGGCGCCCTCCCGCTCCATGAACTCTCCGGCCTTGCGGAACATCATGGCATGGCAATCGATGCACGGATTCATGTTGCGCCCGTATCCGTTCTTGGGATGGCGGACCATCTCTAAGTGCTCGGTGGTGATGTCCAGGATCCTGTGATCCATACCCAGTTGCCGGGCAGCTTCGCTGGCCCGACCCGCCCCAAAGAAGGGGGTGGTGAAGGTCACCCCGATTATCCCAATTCCCTGCTCCTGCAGAACCTTGACGGCCAGGATGCTATCCAGCCCGCCGGAGAACAGCCCGATGCCGACGACCATATCCATATCCCTAATAAATGATAGATACGCGCAAGTTCGTCAGAAGTTTCCCACTACAAATGTAGATTTGCTCTGCGGGGAAGTCAAGGGTTAATTGGGAGCTCCGCTGTTGGAAAAAAAGCACAGAGACCGGTGTCGAACGGTTCAAAATTCCGACCACACCCCCCTCTTGTCATTCCTGCGAAGCCTGTCCTCACGAAAGTGGGGAGCAGGAATGTCTCGCCAAAACACACGGTGTCCTACGTTCGGAGATGCCTGTCTGCGCAGGCGTGACAGGAAGCGATTGCGACGAGCCAAAAAGAAAGCCCGAGATCCTCTGAGGATCCCGGGCTGACATCGTTGGTCCCGCCGGTAATCTAGAATGAGAACAGCACGCCGGCGTGTATGGAGATGTCGTTGGCATCGGATGTGATCACCACCCCGTCGATCTCCGTCTTGATGGCCTCCTTGATGGTGTGGTACTTGGCCCCCAGATCGATGTCCAGCTTGAACTTCTTGATGGGGTTCTGGTAAACCCTGACCAGCATGCCCCCGCAGAAGTTCCAGCCGAACTTGGTGGTGCTGGACTTGGTCTCACTGATGTCGGTGCCCTCGATGGACACCTCCGTACTGTAGTTGTAGACGCCGACCATGGGAGCGCCGTAAAACCGCACCGGGCCCGTGGGCAATTGAAACTGAGGTCCTATGGTGAACTGAACGGATTGGTGACGGGTCTCGATATCCACTGTAATGCCGGCCACCTGATCCTCATAGGTCTCGGTACCATAGACCACGAAGGCGAAATCGGCCCGTACGGCGATGCCGGGCATCAATGGCGGGGAGAAAAGAAACTTAAGCCCCAGCCCGCCCCCGGTCTCGGAGACATTGGCGAAATCCTCCTGGGGCAGGGAGATCAACAGGTTTCCCCCCACTCCAAATCCGGCCAGGGCTGTGGAGGCAAGAACCAGGATGAAGAAAACCACCAGCGGAAACACTGTGCGTTTGAGCATCCTATTTCCTCCTCTCAAGAAAAAAGCCCTGGCCATAGACCAGAGCTTCGAAGAACCGGCACTTTACCTCTTGGCCGGATAGAACCTCAGTCCATACAACTGCACCCCATCCAGCTCGCGGACCACATCCCAGCGGGCCCGCATCTTCATGCCCATCTCCACATCATCGGTGGAGAGCTGGCCCAAAGCTCTGAGCCCGTGTGCAAACTCCACGATGCCCAGCATCAGGGTGCGGCTCTCGAAATCCATGGGCAGGGCGTGCAGCTTAGTGAAAGTCAACAGAACACCTTCTTTGCCCAGGGCAATTTTTTTGAATTGCCGTCCGCCGCAGCCGAGGCAAATCTTTCGTTCCGGGTAGAAGACCCGCCCACATTCTTTACACTGATATCCTTTAACGGACTTCATCGGTCACTCCCGGGAAAGCACAAAAGCCAACACGTTATTCCCGAACCCCCCGAAATTGCAGCAGAACCCGTTGGCGGCATCGGGAACCTGGCGCCCCTCAGCCTGGCCGCGCAATTGCCAGACCAGCTCGACCACCTGGGCCACTCCGGTGGCACCCACGGGATGGCCGCGAGCCTTCAATCCCCCGGAGGGGTTGATGGGCAGCTTGCCGTCCAGGCGAGTGACCCCCTTTTCCAGGGCCAGATGACCTTCGCCCACACCAAAAAAACCGGCCTGCTCGCTCTCCACGATCTCCAGGATGGTGAAGGCGTCGTGCAGCTCGGCCACGTGGATATCCTTTGGTTTCAGCCCGGCCATTTTAAAGGCGGCCTGGGCCGCGCCCCGGACGGCCTTCAGATCCAGGGGATCCTCGCGCTGATGTACTGCATGGGTGTCGGTAGCCTGGCCAAAGCCGGCCATGCGCACCACCGTATGGGGAAAATCCTTGGCCCGCTCGGCGGCGCAGAGGACCACGGCGGCGGCCCCATCGCTCACCGGGCAGCAGTCGAACATCCGCAAAGGTTCGGCAATATATGGATTGTTGACCACGGCCTCTGGCCGATGGAGGATGCCCTCCATGGTCACCGCCTGCTGGATATGGGCATAGGGGTTTCTGACACCGTTTTCATGGTTCTTCAGGGCCACCATGGCCAAGTGCTCGGGTTTCACACCATATTTGGCCATGTGCAGCCGGGCGAACATCCCGGCCAATGCGGGCAGCGTGACCCCGTAGATATACTCGCCCTGGCGATGGGTCATGCTGGCCACGAAGTCGGTGACCTCCCAGCCGGTGACGGCGCGCATCTTCTCGCCACCGGCCACCAGGACCAGGTCGTAGAGACCGGAGGCGATGGCCAAAAAGGCGTTCTTGATCGCCGAGGCTCCGGAGGCGGGCCCGTTCTCCACGGTGTCCGCCGGGGCCGGCAGCAGACTCAGCCGGTCCACCAGGGCGCTGGCAACTCCCGTCTGGTGATTGAGAATACCGGCGCCCATGTTGGCCACATAGATAGCATCCACGCTACCCTGGTCCATCTCAGCATCTTTCATGGCCGCCAGGGAGGCCTCGCTGAGAAGCTCCAGTAAATCCTCTTCACGGCGGCCGAACTTGGTCATGCCGCAACCGACGATGGCCACATCTCTCATGGAAAAACCTCTTGAAAGCCGAGATTCGAGATTCGAGACTCGTTAAAAGAAAAAACCGATACTGGATTATAGTTTTGAGAGTTGAGAGAGAGATGAATTCGAGGCTGGGAGCATCTTGAACTCGGAGCTGGGAACTCGGAGTGCGGAGCTCTCCCCCACTCCATCCCAGATATTATTGTTTTTGCTTTTCAGTTCCGCGTTCCGAGTTCCGAACTCCGCGCTCAAATCGTTCCGAGCTCCGAACTCCGCGCTCATCGCTCGAATCCAGCATCCAGTATCCAGAATCCAGTATCTCCTACGCTTTTCCGGTCACCTGCCTGACCAATTGAGCCTCCTCGGGGATCTTGATGGTCTCAGCCGTCTTGATCAGCTCCTCGGAGACTGGCCGTTCGCCCACCACCAGCCGCTGTTTGGCGGCAAAATAGAGCTCCGGCGTCAGGGTCCAGACTTCCACACCACCCAGCTCGTGGGAAATGTCCGACCGCTGGATCAGGTCGTATTCCAGCATCCACCGGCGAAAACCGATGGGGCTCTCGGCGGTGATGTAGACGTATTTCTGCTTGAGGTACTCGATGTGGTACTCCATCTTGGAGGCGAACAGGTGAGCACCCACTCTCACTCCCCGGCGCAAGGCCAGGGTGTGATAACTGATCCCCACCTTGCTGCTCATAGTTCGTCCGTTGACCAGACCCACCAGCTGGCCGTCGATCAGCCCCACCAGGCAGTACTCATCCCTCACCCGGTATCGTTTCCAGCCTAAAAGCTCAGCGAAGGTGCGGGCGGCGACGATGTCGTAGAAATCCCTCTCCACGTTAAGCAGAGGAGCGATGGCCTGCAGAAGGATGGGCATCTCCTCGCGGAGGGCGGGACGAACGACCATCCGCTCGCCTGTGGCCAAGAAAATGGATTTGGGCGGATAGGCTGGAAGCCGGCGCTCCGGCGGCCTGAGCATACTTTCCAGATCGGCCATTGGTGCCTTCTCCTGAATTGTTGAGGTAAAAACTGATACTTGCAGACAAAAAATGCCCTGTCACGCTGGGCTCAGAAGGCTGACTTATAAAAAAATGGTAGCGGTGCAGGGATTCGAACCCCGGACACGCGGATTATGATTCCGCTGCTCTAACCAGCTGAGCTACACCGCCACCGAATTTTGAATGTAACACCTTCTGAGAATTTTGTCAAGGGAATATTTTTTGCGTGGATTTAGTTTAGAGAGTTGAAAGAGTTCGGAGCTGGGAACTGGGAGTGCGGAGCTTTTTGAACTCGGAGCTGGGAGCTCGGAACTCGGAGCATCTTGAACTCGGAGCTGGGAACTGGGAGTGCGGAGTTCACCCCCACTCCATCCCAGATATTATTGTTTTTGCTTTTCAGTTCCGCGTTCCGAGTTCCGAACTCCGCGCTCAAATCGTTCCGAGTTCCGAACTCCACGCTCGGTGGGGATGGGCAAATTTACAATTTGAAATTTGCACT
>DAOVRJ010000079.1 GCA_030628225.1 Candidatus Zixiibacteriota bacterium
AATTAGATCGCGAGCTATTACTGAGAGTTCCCGGCGGAGGTATCCTACAGTGGCCCCAAGGCACGCCGGCCAGGGTGGCGGGTTGCGACCCAAGAGAGCAACAGGTTGGGAGGACGAGGGGGACACTTCCCCCTTCAAAAAACTCATTTTAAATTGCAAATATCAAAGAGAAAATTGACCCCCTCTCCCTCCCCAAAAGCAGATCCTTCGTCGCCTCGTTCCACTCAGCTCCTCAGGATGACAGAACCGTTTAAGGTCTTCCCCTAAACCCTAACCCCTAATCCCTAACCCCTGTTTTTTCTCATATCCTCATCTTCGGATCCAGCGCATCCCTCAACCCATCCCCCAGCAAATTGAATCCCAGCACGGTCAGCCCGATGGCTATACCCGGATAGACGGTCAGCCAGGGAGCCGTGCGCAGATACTCCCGGCCCAGGCTGATCATGGAGCCCCAGCTGGGCGTGGGCGGCTGCGCCCCCAGGCCGATGAAGCTCAACGAGGCCTCGGCCATGATGGCGGCGGCCATGCCCATGGAGAAGGAGATGATCACCGGGGCCAGACAGTTGGGAAACAGATGCCGGCGGATGATCTGGCTGCTGCTAACTCCCAGGGCCCGGGCGGCGGTGATGTAGTCGTTCTGTTTGGTGGCCAGCACCTGGGCCCTCATCAGCCGGGCCATGGGCGCCCAGCCCACCAAGCCAATGGCTATGAAAAGGGTGGTCAACCCGGGCTTAAAGGCGGCGGTGACACCGATGAGGAACAAAAGCGTCGGAAAGGCGAACATGACGTCGGTGAGCCGCATGATGGTCTGGTCCAGCTTGCCCCCGAAATAGCCGGCCAATACCCCCAACAGTATCCCCAGGCTCAGGGCCACGGAGCGGGAGAGAACGCCCACCTGCAGGGAGATCCGGGCCCCGTACAGGATGCGGCTGAAGATGTCCCTGCCGAAATCATCTGTGCCGAACAGGTGCTCCCGGGAAGGAGAAGACAGACGGTTCTGCAGGTCGATCTGGTAGGGATCGTGCGGGGCCAGCAGCCCGGCCAGCCCGCCCACCACCACCAGACATAACACCACCCCCAGCCCGAACATGGCCATGCGGTTGCGTCTCAGCCTTCTCCAGGCCTCGTACCAGGGCCCGCCACCCAGGCGATCTCTCGATGCGGCTGTCTGCTCAACGGTCTCCACCATACCTCCAGGGACCACAAACCGTCATTCGTAGCGGATGCGGGGGTCCAAAACGCTGTACAGCAGGTCCACGGCCAGATTCACGGTGACGAAGATCACCGCCATGAACAGCACGGCCCCCTGGATGACCGGAAAGTCCCGCTTGAGAATGGCCAGCAAGGTGAAGCGACCCAGCCCCGGCCAGGCGAAGATGGACTCGGTGAGCACCGACCCGCTGAGGTAACTGCCGAAATCCATGCCCACCACGGTGATGATGGGAATGAGCACGTTCCTGAGGGCGTGCTTGTTGATCACCCAGAATTCCCGGAGCCCCTTGGAGCGGGCCGTCCTGATGTAGTCCGCGTGGATCACCTCTAACATATTCGCCCGGGTCATGCGGGCGATGAAGGCGGCCGACCGGGTGCCCAGGGTGATGGCCGGAAGAATCATGTACTTGATATTGCCGCCTCCGAAGCCGGAGGGAGGCAGCAGCTGGAACTTCACCGCCACGATGAGGATCAGGATCAGGCCCACCCAGAATACGGGCACAGATATCCCGGCCAGGGCAAAGGTCATGCTCAGCCGGTCCCAGATGGAATAAGGTTTTACCGCCGAGATGATCCCCACCACCAGCCCGATGAGAGTGGCCACTATCATGGCCGAGAAAGCCAGCCGCAGGGTGTTGGGAAATTTCTCCAGGATGGATTCCATCACTGGCCGGCGGGTAACGAAGGACCTGCCCAGATCCCCGCGGACCACCCCCCAGATATAGCGCAGGTACTGCAGGGGCAGGGGATCGTTCAGATGCAACTCCTCCCGCAAACTCTCCAGGGTCTGCTGATCATACCGCTCCCCCACCATGCTGAGCACCGGGTCTCCGGGAACCACGTACATCAGGATGAAAGTCACCAGGGTGACCCCTAAGAGGACCGGTATCACCAAAAGAATCCGCCTGATTATATATTCGGTCATCTCAGCCCTTGCCCCCGGTGATCAGATCGCTTTGGGGCCATTAGCCGCGGCCCTGGATATCCACCTGCAGCAGCTTGTCGGCATTGAACATCAGGTGCTGCCGGTAGTTCTTCAGCCATGGCTGGTGGACCACGAAGACCTTGGGATGCCAGAGGTAGAGCCAGGCGGCCTGGTCAAAGACCATCCCGTCGATCTGACGATACAGCGTCTCCCGCTCTCCCTCATCCAAAGTGCTTCTGGCCTGCTCGATGAGCACATCCACCTGTTGGTTCTTATACCGGGCCCGGTTGCCCCCTCCCCCCCAGTTGGCCGAGTGGAAGAGGGGAAAAAGGAAATTCTCGCCATCAGGGTAATCGGCATACCAGTTCAGGTAGTAGGCATCCGGCTGCCCGGTGTTGATAGCTTGCTTGAGCACTCCCCAGTCCCGGGCGATGATCTCGGCCCTGATGCCAGCATCGGCCAGGTAGGCCTGAACCGCCTCCAGAATCCTGGTCACCGTCGGGCTCTGCGTCTTCCAGATCTCCATCTTCAACCCCTGGGGATAGCCGGCCTGGGTTAGAAGCTCCCTGGCCCTGGCCGGGTCATACGAATATGGCTGGCGTCCAGCATCATACCCCAGCAAACCTGGTGGGATGGCCCCGTGGGCCTGGATGCGCCGCCCGGGCAGAATGGTCTCCATGATGGTGGCCACATCCACAGCATGGTTCAGGGCCCGGCGGACGCGGATATCGTCAAAAGGCGGCTTCTGGTTGTTGATCCCGATGTAGGTATCCTGCAACTTCAGCTGGGAGTAAATGTAGGGCTTCCATCGGGGATCATCTGCCCAGCGGTCGAACTCGGCCGTGGGAATGTTCATCCAGTCCAGATTGCCGGCCTCGAACTCGGCGGTGACGGTCATGGTCTCGGGGATGATGCGATACAACACCCCGAATAGCTTGGGCTTTGCGCCGAAGTAATCCTCGTTTCTTTTGAGCATTAAATGATCATCGTGGACCCACTCCTCTAAAATCCAAGGTCCGCAGCCAACGGGGTGTTGGCAGAAATCATCCCCCCACCGTTCCACCTCCTCCCGTGGAACCACCAGGGCGGCGGGCATGGCTAAAAATCCTAAAAATGGGGCAAAGGACTTCTGCAGGGTGATCTCCAGGGTCCGGTCGTCCAAAACCTGAATCCCGGCTATCTCCCGGGCGCGCCCGTCCATGAAATCCCCGGCTCCGAGAATATCCTGGAAGACCCATCCCCGGGAGGACTTTGCCCTGGGACCCATTACCCGCTCGAAGGAGTACTTAAAATCCCCGGCAGTTACCTCCCGCCCGTTGGTGAAGCGCACCCCTGACCGCAGATGAAATGTGTAGGTGCGGCTGTCCGGGCTGATCTGCCAGCTTTCGGCCACATCCGGCAGGATCTCCGTTCCGACGCCGAAACGAACCAGACCATCATAGATCAGGGCGCACACCTCCCCACTGCCCGCGTCGTTGGAAAGGGCCGGATCCAGGGTGGTGGGGTCGGCGCTCAGGTAGGTGCGATAGACCTTATTCCCGGTACCTGTTCCCCCACCGCAGCCGGCCATCAGCGCCGTACCCAAACAGATGATCAGGGCTATTCGCAATCCAAAGACCCGGTTCTCTTTCATCGCCTTCTGCCTCCGCGTTTTTCTGGAAGTCCTAAAATATCAATTTCCCCCATACAATGCAATCACTATTTCGCCATTGGAAAATGGGCTCCTCACCCAGAAGGCCCTGGCCCAACCACCACCTTCCCACCTTTTACCACCATGTGGATCTTGATCTTGTGGATCTCTTGGGCGGGAATCTGCCGGGGATCTGCCGACAGGATAACCAGATCGGCCTTCATCCCCTTTGCCAGAAGACCCTTCTCCTTTTCCTGGAAGCACAATCGGGCACCGTTAGCAGTGAAGATGCGCACCGCCTCCTCAGGGGAAAGGCGATGGCGGGGGTTGGGATGGTTTACCGCCGCGGCAATGCCCGCCAGGGGATCCACCGGGGTCACGTAGGAATCGGAACCTCCGGCGATGGTCACCCCGGCATCCACCAGGGAGCGATACGGGTTGGTCAGCAAAGCTCGCTTGCGCCCCAGCCGGCGGGCGTACATGCCATCAAGGCCGCCCCAGAAGGCCTCAAAGGCCGGCTGGACGGCCAGGACCACTCCTTTTTCAGCCATCCGGCTTATCTGTCCGGAATTCAGCAACTCGGCGTGCTCGATCCGCAGGCGGTGATCCTCTCCAGGTTGCCGGTCCAGAACGGTTTCATATACCGAGAGCAGCTGTTCCACGGCTCTATCTCCGATGGCGTGCATGGCCACCTGCAGACCGGACTCATCAGCTTTTGCCACGAACTCCACCAGTTGCTTTCGCTCAAAATAGAGCAGACCGCGCTGATCCGTCCGGTCAGCGTAGGGCTCAAAGAGGGCTGCGGTGTGGGAGCCAAGAGAACCATCCACCATGAGATCACCCCCAATTTGTCGCAGACCTTTACGCTTAGCCAGATCCACATCCAGGGTGATCAGGTAGGGAACCACATCCACGGGCAACTCACCGGCCAATTCCTCAAACAGATCTATATCCTCCTGTTGGGCACACATGGCGTGGATGGTAGTTACCCCTTTGTTCACTGCCTGCCAGCAGGCCCGGCGGATGGCCTCTCCCCTGTTCTGCTCTTCTGTCAGCCGGGATCTGACCGCTCTGGCCAGCTCCAGGGCCCGGGCTCGCAGTGTTCCCGTGGGCCGGCCCGTTAGCGAATCCACTTCCACCCCCGGCACCTTCTCCGTCAGAGCGCACAGGCGATAAAAAGCGGAGTTGACGGCGCAGGAGTGTCCATCCCGGCGGAGGACAAAGATGGGCACCTGAGAGGAGATAGCATCCAACTGCTCCATGCCGGGATAGCTTTTCTCTTTCAACTGACTGGGATCCAGGCTGTGGGCTCGAAATAAGCGAGGGTTGTCTCTGCGGGGGAAAGCCCCGGCTAAAAGGTCCAGAACCTGACCGATAGTCTCCGTGGGGCTGAGATCGACGCCCTGGGTCAGCAATCCCGTCTCGGCCAGGTGCACGTGGGTATCGATGAACCCGGGAAGGACAATCCTGCCCGCCAGATCTATGATCCTGACCTGAGGGGCAAGGCGTCCGGCCAGCTCTGCCTCCCGGCCGATGGCGGCGATGCACCCGTTCTGGATGAGCATGGCATCGGCCCCACAAGGCACAGAGCCCAGGGGGAAAAGGCTGGCCCTCCTGATGAATAGCTGGTCAGAAACACTGGCCGTTTTGCTGGTTGAAAGTTCCATTATTGCCGGGCCGCGTACTTTTCATAGAATCGAGCGATGTTGGTATAGGCCTCCTGCAGAACCTCCTCCGGGGGCAGGAACACCACCCGAAAATGCTTTGTGCCGGGTTTCTGGCCAAATCCGCTGCCGGGAACCACCACCACTCCCGTCTCCTTGATCAGCTGGCCGACGAAATCGTCGTCCGTTCCATCTATGTGCAAGCGAGCAAAGGCATAAAATGCTCCCTGCGGCTTGACGCAGGATATCCCCGGAAACGAATTGAGCATCTCGGCGGTCATATCCCGCCGGCGGGTCAACTTAGCCTTCATCTGCCGCAGATGACCCTGGTCGCCCTCCAGAGCGGGCATGATGGCATGCTGCTCCGGATGGTTGGCGCACAGCCGGGCGCGCAGCATCTTGTTGATAGCCTCCACGTATTCTCCCAGCACTGCCCGGCGACCGCTAACCACCCCCCAGCCGATGCGAAAACCGGGAACCAGGTACGCCTTAGACAGACCGTTGAAGGTGATCACGGAAACGTCCTCATCCAGAGAGGCGATGGAAATATGCTGTTTATCATCGAACAGCAGCTTGTCGTAGATCTCATCGGCGAAGATGACCAGGTTATGTTCCCGGGCCAGTCGGATGATCCCCTGCATGGTCTGCTGGGTGCAGACAGAGCCCGTGGGGTTGTTGGGGTTGATCAGCACGATACCCCGGGTCTTCTCGTCGATCTTGCTGGCAATATCATCCAGGTTCGGCTGCCAACTATTCCCCTCGTCCAGATAGTAGGGGTTCAACCGGGCACCCAGCTTGTTCATGATGGCCGTATACAGAGGGTAGCCGGGAGTGGGGGTCAAAACGTTCTCCCCCTGATTGACCAGGGCGGTGAGGCAGATATCTATGGCCTCGCTGGCTCCGGAGGTGATGAAGATGTCCAGGATATTATCGATCCCCTTTTCGCTGGCCGCTCGCTCAATGGCAGCGATGGCAATCTTGATACCAGAAGATGGGGAATAGCCGTTTTTGTTGGCCAGCATGGCCTGGTATGTGGCCTCGATGATATGTCGCGGAGTTTGGAAATCAAATTTGTTGGGATCGCCGATGTTCAGATAAAGCATCTTCTTGCCCCCCCGGGCCACCTCATTGGCCAGAACCACGATGTCGCGAACCGCGTAGGTGATCTTCTCGGTCCGGGCGGCTGGCGTAATCTCCGCTGTTTTACCCATGTGTTCCTCCCTTGGCTAATAGATCGGGCCAGTATCGAGTATCTAGGATCAGGGTCAAGGATTCTAAAAAGCGAACAGAATGGCCAGATGCCATCGGCCACCCTGCAGTTTGATATCTTCCGTGAAGTAAACCCCATAGGCCAGGCGTATAGGCCCCACCGGGGTGGAATACCAGAGCTCCAGGCCTGTGGAAGCATTGAGCTGTTTCCAGGTGGCCCGGCGAGGATCTTCCCACACGTTGCCCACGTCGAAAAAGAGATCGCCCCCCAGGGAGCGCCATAGGGACCTTCTCAGTTCCAGGTTGAATAAAACTAACCCCTTCCCACCAAAGGGATTGCCTGCCGGGTCCATGGGGCCCAGAGAGCGCTCGACAAACCCCCGAACGGTGCTGGCTCCTCCGGCATAGAAGCGCACATCCGGGGGAACTTCGCTGCTCTCTGCATACTCCTCTGCCCAACCCAGTTTTATCCTGGAGGCCAGAACCGCCGCCCGAAATAGTGCTTTATACCGATTCCAAGATCCCCCGGCCTTAACGTAATTATCGTCTCCTCCAAGGGGTCCTCCAACCAGATCGGCAGAGACCCGGGTGAGGGATCCCCGGGTGGGCTCAAAGATGTTGTCCCGGCTATCTCTCTCCCAGGATAAAGAGAGCCTATGACGGATGCTCTCCCCGGAAGCTTCCAAAAGAACATCCTCTACCTCCGCATGCACTCCAAAGATGTCCACATTCTCGTATTCCAGGGCCAGCCAGACCTTGGTTAATTGGCCCAGTTCCCGGCTAACGGTGAACTTCCCTCCCCAACGCTGAACTTCATAACTGCGCCCCTTGGACTTGAGCCCGGGCTCATAGTATAAACTGATCCGGGCAGGCATTCTCCAGCCCAAAATCCAGGGCTCGCCGTAGGTCAACTCCAACCGTTCTTTCAGGTTCTCCCACTCGGTGATGATCCGGAAGGTGGCTGTGGCCTGTAGAGAAAACTTTCTGCCCGTGTGCAACAGATTCCGGTGGCCCCACTCCGCCGTCAAATCGGCGGTCATATCATATTCTTCATCCTGGCCCGCCTCGGTGCTCAGTCCCACCCAGCGCATAGGCTTCTCCTGCACGACGACCCTAAGATCAGGGGGCAATGAATCGCCGGCGGTTCTCTGCAGATGGATATTAGCGTAAGTGAACAGACCGGTGCTGTAGATCCGCTGCCGGCTATCCAGGAAGGCCTCCCGGTTGTACAGGTCACCTGGTCCGATGGTCAACTCTCGCCGGACCATATTTTTTCTGACCTCTCTGAGACCCTGATATCGGATGTGGCCTATGTATACCGGAGCCCCCTCTTCGATCTGGAACGTGACCAGAGCCGCAGTACTCTCTCTGTGCACCTCAGCGGTTGCCCGGGCATAGGGATAGCCCACATCACCGTATTTATCAGCGATGTTTCTGATGTCAGTCTGCAGCAGAGAAAGGTCCAGGGGCTGGCCTGCCCGGATGGTCAATCCCCTGCTCAGGTGCTCCCAGTTTAACCTCTCATTGCCCTGCAGCAGCACTTTCTCCACGAAAGTTCTGGGGCCCTCATGGATGGATATTTTCACGACCAGGCTGTTGGAGCCCTCCACGGGAATCTCCTCTGCCGTCACCGCACAGTCAAAAAAACCGTTTTTATGATAGAAGGCCTTGATGTTGACTAAATCCTTCTCCAGATTGTACCTGTAAAAAGGGCGTTTTTTATACCAGCTGCTCTCCCTGGTCTTCATCAATTTCTTGATCTGCCCATCGGAGTAAGTTTGGTTCCCTTCCAGCTGTATTTTTTTAACTGTTTGGCCAGCGGCCTGGTCCACCCCTGTTACCAGAACAAGCAAACCCAACAGCACAGGCACCAGCCAGGTATGGTTTCTAAGGGAGCATTTCATCTGGTCAAGGCTCCGAAGCGAGGGAGTACGACCACAGCCTTTAGTAATCCCACTCCAGACTGAGGCCCATACGGTATAAGCCCTTTTCGTCTCGATTTCCCCGCAAAGATAGATTTCTAGTTAAGCTATACTCCACCCCCACCTGCTCGCCGCTCTGCTGGGACAGGTTTCGGGTGTATTCCACGTAGATATTGGAGGACAGATAGGCACCCACGGTGAGCTGGACCTCTTCCAGGTTCAATTCCCCTGGGCTAACCGGATCGAGGGCGAACTTATCCACTCCCAGGGTGCTGCTGGCCTTGCGATTGATGGCCTCATGGAGATAATTGCCGAAATAGCCCAATGCTTGAGAGTAGGCCAACTGCTTGGCGCTCAAGGTGTCCAAACCGGCGGTGCTCTGGCGAAAGGTCAGCAGGGCGATGATGTCCCCCTCGCCATAGCCGGAAGAGGAGGTGAGCTGAATGGTGGGAGAGTGCAACCTGTCCGCGATGGTCAGCTCGATCCGCTCCTGATCCACTTCAGTCCAGGCCACCACATTCAATAGCGGGTTTATCTCCGCCAGATCGTCGAAGATCACCTTGCCCTGGTCGATGTTAAAATTGTTCCTGTATAAAGAATAGGTGCCCCGGATCGTCTCCAGCTCTCCCAGCAGGCCTAACTGCCCCTCCTGCTGGAGCACACGCAATTTACCCTGCAGCTCGATGTTGGCCGCCTCGTTCCGCACCCAGCAGTTCTTGGGGATTTGCACCGTCAGATCCAGGCCATAGGCCGGCGGTTCCTCGGCGGTGGAGGCCGGGGAGGTGGAGGAAAGATCTTTGGCGTATAAGAAGCGGACCAAATCGATTTCTCCGCTGAGCTGGGGCACCTTCTGGCCCCTTACTCGCAGATTGGCATCCAGCTCGGCCTCGATCATCTCCGCTGGATAATCTACGAAAAGCCCATCTGCTCTCATGGCCAAGTCGAAGGCCGGACCGGTCAGATCTATTCGGCCGCAGATCCCAAACCGGCCACGTCTTTCCTCACCAAAATACTTTACCCATAAACGTTTGAACCAATTTCTCTCCCTGATGGGAGTCTCTCCCTCCATTCGGTCGATCACCAGATAAGGGCCATCCAGATTGATTTG
>DAOVRJ010000214.1 GCA_030628225.1 Candidatus Zixiibacteriota bacterium
AACAGACGCTGCTCCAGCTCCTCTTGCTCACCCTCGGCGTATAAAAATTCCATAATTTTGGCGTTCAGGGCTTCTTCCATGAGCTGGAAAATCCGGTCCTCGTTCTCCCGGAGCTTCTCGGCCAGAAGCTCCTCTTTCTCAGCCACCAAAAAGAAAACCTCTTGATCCTGCGCCCACACGTTTTGACGGGCGAAAAAGAAAGCTTCTCCCCGGGCGACCTTCTCTCTGGCCTCGGGGGAGAGAAACTTGTCCATCAGCTCCGCCGCGCGCCCCGGATGGTCGAAGCTGGCCAACACAACCAGGTTCTTCCATTTCTTGAAGAAGTCGAAATCATCGAGCCGGCCCCGCCGCACGGCGAAGATCTTCTCATCCTGTGCGGTGAAGACCTTCCGCTCGAAGATCTCTCGCAGGACCCCCTCAAAGAACTCCCACTGTTCCTCCTCGGCCAGGACCATCACCTGGTGATTAGAGCCGATGCCCTCGGGCAGGTGGCCGCAGGCCAGCAGGATCAGCGGCGCCAGCAAAAGCCATCTGAATCGCATGATATCCTCCGCTCAGATGAAAATCGCACAGCCATGAAAATCCGCGATGCTCACGAGTTCTCCTTCTGTTGTTTCTTCTGCTGTTTGGCCGCCTCGATATTCAGCTTGATCTGTTTCTCCATCGCCCCTTTGGGCTTCTGGCGAAGGGCCTGTTTCCAGGCAGATATCGCCTCATCATACATCTGCTTGCTGACGTAGACCACGCCCAGGTTGTTGAGGGCATTGACATCGCCGGGAGAGAGCTCCAGAACACGGTTCAGGGTCTCCAGGGCCATGTCCAGGGACCCCTGTTTCAGGTAGGCGTTGGCCAGCCCAAAGTGCGCCGGGGGACTTTCCGGAAGCAGCTCCGTCAAACGCTTATAGTATACCATGGCCTCATCTGTCATATCCATGTCGAACAGGAGACTGGCCAGATTACTGCAAGCGGCCACGTGGCTGGAGTCCAGGGAAACGGCTCGCTGGTAGGCTTCCCTGGCCTCGTCCAATTTCCTCTCCCGCTCGTACACGTTGCCTAAATTGTTGTAGACCTCCACATAGGTGGAATCGACGGCCAGGGCACCCTGGTAGGCGGCGATGGCTTCCTGGCTCATCACCTCTCTGTAGTAGACATTCCCCAGGTTGAAGCGAGCGACGGCAAAGCGGGGATTGGCCTGAATGACCTTTTTGTAGAGGAGGATGCTGGAATCAGGGTCGATATTCTCCAGGTGGATGGCCCGCTCGAACAGATCGTAGTCGGCCATCTTCAGCCGGTCGTCCAGCACGGCCTGAGCTACCTCCATGTTGCTGCGCACGAAGTGGATGTCCGGATCGATCTCCAGGGCCCGGCGATATTCCTGCAAAGCTTCATGATACAAACCCTTGCGGAAATACAAATACCCCAGGTTGTTGTGAGCCTGGGCGAACTGAGCATCGGCGGCGATGGCTTTCTTGTACTCGGCCTCCGCCAGATCAAGCTCTCCCCTGTCTCGATGGATGATCCCCAGGCTGAAATGGGCCTGGGCGTGATTCGCGTCAATCTGGATGGCCCTGCGGTATTCGGCCTCTTCCTGGTCGGGAAGATCCTGTAAACTTTTGATATAGCCAAGACGATAGTGGGCGTCGGCCAGGCCGGGCCTTTTTGCCAGAGCCTTGAGAAAATGGCTTTCCGCCTGATCGTATTTCTGTTCTTCAAGACATCGCACGCCCGCCTGATGATGCTCCTCAGGACTCTTGGCACAGCCGGCCGTCAGGAATAAAAGAGTTACGATTATCATCGTCGCGAAAACCGATCTGTTCATCATACACGCTCCTCCTTGAAAGGGTCCCATTTACCTATTTTGTTTACAGATTAACAGATTTGTACGCCGTTGTCAACCATAAAATGAAAAAGAGCCGCCGAAACCATAAGGCCCCGGCGGCTCTTGGCAACCAGCTATGGTGAGCTTAGCGACGCTTGATCTCAGGACTTCGCTGCATGCCTTTCTTTTTAGCGTTGATGAGATCCTTGTCGAACTCGCCCACGCACCGCGAGTTGGCCGACTCAAAGATGCCCACGCGGCCGTTCACGTAGTAGTAGTAGTTGTTGATGGTGCTACCCGCGGCATTGGTGTCCACATAAGTGGTGTCCGTGGTGGTGGCCAGCATTTTGGCAGGACCAGGCGTGAAGTCAGGTGTCGTGTCACGGTAGATCACATATTCGTCCACCGGCTGCGGATAACCGGTGATGTCTGTGGTCACCGGCGTCCAGATCAACCGAAGGTCCAAGCTGTCCTGACCAGCGGTACGAAAAGCGGTGTAGATCCACAGACTGTCCACAGCAGCTGGCTGCACATAAGGCGATACGAACACCGCCGCCTCGATCTCGGTGTAAAGGGGACCGCCCATCCAGTAGTCCTCATACATCCTCAGGTGCTCCGGGCAGTTTTCCAACTCGTGGCGAGGTCCCACTTCAAAGACGGGATAGTCGGCCAGACCCCAGAAACCTCCCGGACTGGGCGAGGGAGCCACATTGTACACGTCGTGAGAGACCAGGGCCGCATTATTGTGCCACTTGCTACTATCCGGATAAGTTATCGGCTGCTGGTCGTAATCCGGATCGCTGAACATGATCCGCATGCTGTCGGAACAGACCCCGGCACAGGTCACATAGTGTCCCCCGATGCGACGCCACAGCTCAGGGGCGTATTCTTCCCAGAAGCCCAGCAACAGGATCACGTCCTGGCAGCGCTCGATCTCGTTCTCGATGATGTAGAAGAACTCAGGATCGCGCAGGCTGTCGATGAGCGTGTGCTCGTAGAAGATGTCGTCTACCCCCTTAACCATCAGCCACTGCTCGATGCCATCCTGCATGTCCTGGATGTCGGTGCCCATGGCCGGATCGGTCCCCAGATAAACGGCCAGGTCCTCGATGAGGTACTGGACGTTGTCGTATCCCGCCGGGTCCACCTCGTAGGAGTGGTCGTCCCAGCCGGCGTTGTAGGTCGTGACCAGGTTGAAGTCGTCCTGCACGAAGGGCGGCGGAGGGTTCCCGCCAACGGTCAGCCACTGGTACTTGGAGTCGAACCACCACAGGCAGTTGGCCACGGCCGTCGGGCCACAGAAGGCGGTCCACAAATGCTGATTCTGGTCGAAGTCCGGCATGCCATCGGGGGCATAGTCGGGATACTCACCCTTGAAGTGCCAGCACTCGGGGATGGGCGAGATGGCCACGGCATACTCGATCTCGGTGTGCACCGGCTGTTCGGGATTATACTCCATCTGCCACTCCTCGAACTCCGGCGGACAGTTGGCGAACTGAAGACTATACAGAATTTCGTCATAGTAAGGATAATCCGGAATGGACCAGGGGCCTCCCGGCGACAGGGAATCGTAGAGGACCGTGTAATAATCGTGAGAGATGTTACCAGCATCGTTGTGGATACCGGAGCTATGCATGCCATGAGGATGCGGGATGAGGATTCCGTCCCGAACCCGGCCCGGAAATCCCTGCTCGGCCATGTCGTAGAAAGGATCGCTGATGGCCAACATCAACCGCTCGGAATTGACCCCGGCACAGGTCACGTAGTGGCCGCCGATGCGATACCACTCCCCAGGGTAATACTCCTGCCAGAAGCCTAACAGCAGAATCACGTCCTCACAGCGTTCGATCTCATCCTCGATCCAGTAGAAATCCGGGGCCTTCTTGGTATGCTTGTAGAAGATGGTGTCCGTCTCCGTCTCCAGGAACCACTCGGCGATGGCCGCCTCCATCTCGAAGACGTTAGTGCCCACACTCCCATCCTCAGTGCGGATGCCGTCGGTGTCCATATGCCAGGCCAGATCCTCCACCAGGGGCATCACATTGGAAGTGTCATGGTCGTCCCATGGTCCGTATGCCGTCACAAACGAAAAATCATCGTTGACGGCCGGAGGCTGAGGGGAATCCGGGTTGATAATCCACTGATACTTGGAGTCAAACCACCACAGGCAATTGGCGATGGCCACCGGCCCGCAGTAGGTCCAGTTGCCGCTGCCATCAGGATTATCCCACATATCCTGCTTCTGGTCGAAGTCGGGCATGCCACTGGGCGAGTAGTCAGGATAGTCGGGCTTGAAGTAGAGACTATCCTCCTTGATGGGGCAGATGATCACGG
>DAOVRJ010000171.1 GCA_030628225.1 Candidatus Zixiibacteriota bacterium
ATTTTAATGGCCTCGCCGGCTAGCTCCCGGGCCCACTTGGTGCCCTTCATGGCCCTGTAATGCTGTCCATGTCCATAGGCCCCCCAGGCTTGGGTCTGGATATCCCTGGCCTGAATCAACAGGTCGCGAGCTCTCCTGCTGGGACAGTTCTCGTCAATAACCAGGCGTTTGGCCCTGAGCAGCACCACATCGGTCCGCTGAAGCTCTCGCAGCATATCCGCTTCGCTCTGAGCGCTGGCCGCCTGAGCCCCCAGTCCCACCACCAGGATGACGATGAAAAATCCCGGCAAGGGCCATCTTTTCAAAAGTCTCTTGGCGCTCATCGGGAAACCCCCTTAGGATAAATGAAAATCTCCACCAAATCCTCTCGTCATCCCATTCATGCAACCTCTATGCCAGCCACGAAAGAGAGCAGAAGTTTTCGATCTTGATACGTTTTAACCTCAGTAACACAAGGTGTTAGCTTCCCGCCACGAGACAGCTTTTGGCGGCGGTTTTTCCTCTCTGCACCAATCCTATGGACCTGGTAGTACAAAACCGTACCTGCGGGTACACCTATGGAGATCAGGAACTTGCCGGCTTTCGCAGCCCCAACCTCTCCATCCTGGAATACAGGGCTCTCCTGGTGACTCCTAAGAGACGCGCCGCCTCGCTTTTGTTGCCTCCCGTCTGTTGTAAAGCCAGGAGGATGGATTCCCGTTCCAGCTGTTCCAGGTTGAGATCACCCCCGGTGGAAGATGCGGGTGTCTGAGCAGAGGGCAAAAAGGGCAGATGGGACAATCCGATCCTCTCTTCTCCCGCCAAAATGACCGCCCTCTCGATCACATTTTCCAGCTCGCGGACATTTCCGGGCCAGTGATAGACCACCAGCTGATCCAGGGCATTTTTGTCCATATCATCCAGGCCTCGACCGCGAGCCCTGAGAAAGTGCTCCACCAGCGGTGGAATGTCCTCCGATCTCTCGCGCAGGGGTGGAACTGTGATCGGAAAAACGCTCAGTCGATAGTACAGATCTTCTCGGAAGCGCCCCTCGGCGATGGCCTTTTCTAGATTCCGGTTGGTGGCGGCGATGAGCCGCACATCCACGGTGATGGTCTCCGTTCCACCCACGCGGACGAACGTCTTTTCCTGGAGCATTCGCAGCAGCTTGGCCTGCAGAGCCGGGCTGACGTCTCCCACCTCATCCAGGAAGATGCTGCCCCCCTGGGATATCTCGAACCTGCCCAGCTTTTTCTTGATGGCTCCGGTGAAGGCTCCCCTCTCGTGGCCAAACAGCTCGCTTTCCAGGAGGGTTTCGGTCAGGGCTGCACAGTTGACCACCACCAGCGGGCCGGCAGAACGGGGGCTCTGTCGATGTATGGCCTCAGCCACCAGCTCCTTGCCGGTTCCGCTCTCCCCGCGGATGAGGACAGTGACGTTGCTGGGAGCCACCTTGTCCACCAGAGACATCACCTGACGCATCCTGGAACTACTCCCCAAGACCATCTTGCGATCCCCTCTGCCGCTCAGGTCCTCCCTGAGCTGCCGGTTCTCCATGACCAGACGACGCTTCTCGGCGATCTTCTCCACCAACAGCCCCATCTCCTCCAGATCAAAAGGTTTGATGATATAATCATAGGCTCCCTGCTTCATGGCCTCGATGGCCGTCTGCACCGAGGCATAGGCGGTCATCAGCACCACCTCCGTCTCGGGGCTGGCCTTTTTCACAACCCTGAGCAGCTCCAGGCCATCCACGGGAGTCATCTTCAGGTCTGTGATGACCAGATCAAACTCCCGGCGACCGAGCAGCTCCTGAGCCTTCTGGCTGTCCTCTATGGCGGTGACATCGTGACCTTTCTCCTGCAACATACCCTTGAGGATCACGCACATCTTTCTCTCATCATCCACCACCAGTATCTTCGCCATGGTACATTCTCCTTACATCCCATCAGATGGGCAAAAACAGACTGAAGGTCGTGCCCTCATTCTTATGGCTGTGCACCTGAATCCTTCCCCGGTGATCCTCAACGATCTTGGCCACCATGGCCAGACCCAAACCACTGCCTTTCTCTTTGGTGGTGAAAAAAGGCTGGAAGATCTTGGCCAGGTGAGAGCTGGGAATGCCTATCCCGGTGTCGGCCAGGTCGAGGCGCACCCATTTTTTTTGCTGGCTCAAAGTAATGCGGATCTCCCCACCCTGAGGCATGGCCTGAGCTGCGTTCAGCAACAGATTCAGCAATACCTGTTTGATGCGAGAAACATCCAGCCGGACAAGGGGCAGGTGAGCAGCCGGGGAGATCTGCACCTGGACTCCCTTGTCGGTCAACTCTCGCTGAGCCATGGCCAGGGTCTCGCTGAGGAGAGCGGCTAGATCTGCCGGAGCTAAACGAGGTGGATCCACACGGGCGAAATCCAGATATCTGGAGACGATCTCGTCCAGACGATCCACTTCCTCGGGGAGAAAACCCAGCAGCTCCTTGTCGGCCTCCGGCATCGAAGAAGAGGCCTTCAGTCGTTCCACGGCGCCGCGGATGATGCTCAAGGGGTTCCTGATCTCGTGAGCCATGTGGGCGGCCATGCGGCCCAGGTTGGCCAGGGCGTCGGCCCGAAGGACCGCCATTTCCGTTTGCGCCAGGGAATAGCTTAACTTCAGAAACAGAAGCCCCACAACCACCAGAAACAGAAGGCTGATCCCCCCCAGGATCAACATGGTTTTCTTGAAATTATCCAGAACCTGGAAGTAACCCGCCGAAGCCTCCACCCCAAGAACCGCTATCACCTCTCCCTGATCATCTCTGGCCGGGGCATAACCGCTCTTTAGAAAGTAGCCGTCCACTGAATAGAGCTGGGATGCGCTGGGCACACCAGAGGAGGCCAGGGTTACCGCTGCCTGATCCAGGGCCAGGGCAGGATCTTCTGCCCCATACTGGAAGAGATTACTGGTGCTGGCCAGGTTCATTCCATCCAGGTTAAAGAGAGTAACCGTTTCCAGATCGTTGTCCTTTTGGATCTGTTCCAAATAATCCGTCAGCAGGAACTGAGCGCCCGGGTCCCCTGCAGATTCCACCAGGTCCGGACTCAACTGGAGAGCCGCCGTCACGGCGATAGCCTGTAGCTTCTGGCCCAGCTGCTGATCAAGATAGGGAGATGCCCAGCTATAGAGCAACCAGCCCCCAGCGTTGAAAAGCAGTATGACAGCCAGTAAAAAGATGGCCAGCAGAATCAACTGACGGCCCCGAAATCTCATTCGGAACATGGTGACTCCCACGGAAAAATCTGCAAAAACCCTCTTTCTTTTTTTCGATCACAATGTAGTAAATCCACATAACTTTGTCAACAACTTACCACTCTCCCGGCAGGAGAAGTGGAACGGAAATCCTTAAAAAGTGCTTGCATTTTGTCGAAGACTTCTGTAAATTTTAGAAGGAGAGAGGACTCTGCATTTGAAAACCGTTTTACAACGCACTAATGAAGGTAGCCCCCCAATGTTGAGACTATTCGCCGTGACCCCTTCGGGGTAGCGATGACAAAAGACTGCGGGCGGTCGTAAATCCTTTACCGTGTCGTCTGAGATGTGTTTTTCAAAACAGGAGTCCTCTTTCCTTTTGCCCCTTTCTCTCCATCCTCATCTCTCTCCTAAGGGAATGAGAAATTCGCAGCTTGTTATCCTTGACCATTCCCAACACTCCAACACACACCGTTTCTATTCTTTCCGGAGAAATCCGTGAGCGCCTTAACATTGAGGCAGGTGTCCAAGCGTTTCGCGCATGTCATCGCCGTTGATTCCCTCTCCTTTCAGGTGGAACAAGGATGGATGTACGGTCTTTTGGGGCCCAACGGGGCCGGCAAGACCACCACCATCCGCATGATCTTGAACATCATCCGTCCTGACCGGGGGCAGATCTCTCTGTGGGGTGGAGTGGGACGAACGCTCACCAATCGGGTGGGCTACCTGCCAGAAGAACGGGGCTTGTACCGCAAAATGAAGGTCCTCGACCTGTTGGTCTTTTTGGCAGCTATAAAGGGAATTGGAGCCAAACAGGCGCAGGCTGACTCCCTCCACTGGCTGGAGAAATTTGAACTGGAAGCATGGGCACAGAGGAAAACCGAGGAGCTTTCTAAGGGCATGCAGCAGCAGGTGCAGTTCATCGCCTGTGCGTTGCATCGGCCTGATTTAATCATCCTGGACGAGCCCTTTGCCGGCCTGGACCCTCTGAACACCAACCGGCTCAAAGATATCATCCTGGAGCTGAACAACAAGGGCACCACGGTCATCCTGTCCACCCACCGAATGGAGCAGGTGGAGAAACTGTGCAGCCACATCTGTCTGATCAACCAGGGGAAAAAAGTGCTGGACGGCCGCCTCAACGAGATAAAAAGGGAATATGGCCATAACACCATCCGGCTGGAGTTCGACGGTCCCAAAACATTTCTGGAGAACAGTCCCCTGATCGACAAAATGGACCTTTACGGCCACTATGCGGAGCTGCACCTCAAACCCTTCGCCGATCCTCAGGAGCTGCTCCGGGCCGCTGTCAAAACAATCCGCCTGCGCAAGTTCGAGATCGTCGAGCCCAGCCTCAATGACATCTTCATCGAAAAGGTGAAATCCGAGAATGGGTAAAACTGCTACGGTGATCAAAAGAGAATACCTGGAGCGGGTAAAAAAGAAAAGCTTTATTATCGGCACCATACTGGGGCCCATCCTGATGGCCGGCTTGATCCTTGTTCCCGGTTTGATGATGACCGTCTCCACCGGAAAACAATGGCACATCTCGGTAGTGGATCAGACCGGCCACCTTTTCCCTCGACTGAAAACGGCCTTGGACGACACCCTGAAAAACGGCCAGCGTAGATATGTCCTGGAGGAGATCTGCACGTCCGCTGAACAGACAGAATCGATCCGCAAAACGCTCAACGAACGAGTGGCCGGTAACCTGATATCGGCCTATTTGGTCATCAGCCCACGGATTATGAGCACGGGAGAGGCGGAGCTCTTCGCTAAGAACGTGGGCGATTTCACCGTCATCGAGAGAATTGAGAGCTCCCTGAGCCGCATCGTGGTGGAGGACCGGCTAAACCAGGAGGGATTGGATCCAGAGCAAGTTAACGATCTGACCCGTCGAGTTCGCATGAAGACCATGAAGGTGGGCAGGAGGGGCGAGCGAGAGAGCGGCTTTGGTCAGGTGTATCTGGAAACAATGGTCTTCGTGATAATCCTCTACATAACCATTTTGATGTACGGGGTAACGGTGATGCGCGGGGTTATCGAGGAGAAATCCACCCGCATCGTGGAAATTCTCCTCTCCTCTATGAGCTCCACTCAGCTTATGGCCGGGAAAATCCTGGGAGTGGGATGCGTCGGGTTGACCCAGTATATCATCTGGATCGTCTTCAGTCTGGTCCTTTCCACTTTCGGGGCAAGCTATTTCGGTCAGGGACAGATAGTGCGGGCCATCTCGGCCAGCACTTTCCTGTACTTCCTGCTCTTCTACGTGCTGGGATATTTCCTCTACGCCACCCTCTACGCCGGGGTGGGAGCCATCTGCACCACTGAGCAGGACGCCCAACAGGCTCA
>DAOVRJ010000262.1 GCA_030628225.1 Candidatus Zixiibacteriota bacterium
TGTTCCTTCCAGCGTTCATCCATGACCCGCAGGGCGGCAAATCGCTCTAACTGGCGCATCATCTCCTTGCTCAGGATCTCCTCCTTGCGCTGATAGGCGGCTCTGACCGCTTTGGAGGCAACCTCCAGCATTTTCTCCTGATTGAAACCGGAGATCACCTCAGGAGAGATGCTAAAGTCGACGAAGAAGGCTCTGCGCAGCTCCTCCAGTAACCCCGTAAGATCCCATTTCTCGGCCACCAGCGATTCTTCAGTGTGAGCCAGGACCTTTGCCTGCACAGCCTTGTCCAGCATCTCCATAATCTCGGGGTTGAGATCATCTCCCTCCAGTGCATGCAGGCGGCGGTCGTATATTACCTCCCGCTGCTGGTTCATGACGTCGTCGTAGTCCAGGAGGTGCTTTCTGATGGCGAAGTTCTGAGCCTCGACTCGCTTCTGCGCCCGCTCGATGGCCTTGGTCACCATGGAATGTTGAATGACCTCCCCCTCCTCAACCCCCAGCTTATCCATGATTGTGGCGATGCGATCGGAGCCGAACAGACGCATCAGATCATCCTCCAGCGACAGAAAGAACCTAGTAGCCCCAGGATCGCCCTGCCGGCCACAACGTCCGCGGAGCTGTCGGTCGACCCGGCGCGCCTCATGCCGCTCGGTGCCAATAATATACAGTCCGCCCTCGGAGTAATCCCTGGCTTTGACGTGGCGCAGATCCCCGGGCCGCATCCGGCTATCGTTAGGAGCGCTGATGGATCGTGGAATTATGACCACTTCTCCCGCAGATGGACCGTTCTTGGATAAGAGAATGGCCTGTTTCTGCTCAACCGTTTCCAAAACTTTCGGAGAGACCCCGACCGTCTCCAAGGCCTCCCTGAAGAACGGCAACTGTTCCGCAGAAATCTCGTGAATCACCACTCGCTCCCGGCCCAAGACCAGGGATTTCACCAGCTCGGCAAAGGTGTTTACCTTTTCTTGAGGAAACCTGATGATCCCAGAGCCCAGCTTGATGTCCGTCCCCCGACCGGCCATGTTGGTGGCGATGGTCACCGCCCCGGGCTGGCCAGCCTGGACCACAATCTCGGCCTCTCTCTGGTGCTGTTTGGCGTTCAATACCGAGTGATCGATCTTTCTTCTCTTCAGCATGCGGCTCAGGGTCTCGGAAACCTCCACGTTGACGGTGCCCACCAAAATCGGCAGGCCCTGCTCGTGTATGCTGGCGATCTCCTCGATGATGGCGTTGTACTTCTCCCGCCGGGTCCGGTAGATGAGATCGTCCTCATCATGCCGCCTGATCGGCTCGTTGGTGGGGATGACCACCACCTCCAGCTTGTATATCTCGAAGAACTCCCCTGCCTCCGTCTCGGCAGTGCCGGTCATCCCAGCCAGTTTCTCATAAAGTCGAAACAGATTCTGCAGGGTAATAGTGGCCAGGGTTTGGGTCTCCCGCTCGATCTTGACGCCCTCTTTGGCCTCAATGGCCTGGTGCAAGCCATCGCTGTATCGCCTGCCGGACATCAGCCGGCCGGTGAACTCGTCGACGATCATCACCTTTCCTTCGCTGACCACATACTCGACGTCTTTTTCGAACAGAGTGTAAGCCTTCAGTAACTGGCTGATATTGTGCAGCTTTTCGCTTCTCTCCCCGTACTCCCTGTAAAACTTCTCTCTCTTCTTGGCTTTTTCCTCGGGCGAGAGAGATTGATCACCATCAATCTGCTGCAGACCCTCGCTGAGGTCGGGAAGGGTGAACATCTTCTGATCTTGCGGCGAGAGGAGTTGGCGTCCTTTGTCCTGAAGATCGACCACATTGCTCCTCTCGTCGATAACGTAGTAAAGCTCGTCGTCTATCTCGAACATTCGCTTGTCCCGCATGAAATCCAGCTCCACGCGGGTGATCAGCTTCCTCACCCCCGTCTCCTTCATCAGCTTCATCAGCTTCTTGTTCTTGGGATTTCCACGCTGGGCCTGGAGCAATTTAATGCCCGCCTCATACTCCTGGTTCGACTGCAGAAGCTTTTCGCCCTCGGCGACGAACTGGTTTACCATAGGGATCTGTCGCCGGTACAACTGCTCAACCCGTGGTTTCATCTCCTGAAAGCGATGGGTGGACTGAGCTACTGGGCCGGAGATGATCAGGGGGGTTCGAGCCTCATCTATGAGCACGCTATCCACTTCATCGATGATGGCGAAGCAGTATTCACGCTGAACACGGTCCTGGAGCCGGACGGCCATGTTGTCCCGCAGATAGTCGAACCCGAACTCGTTGTTTGTCCCGTAGGTGATATCGGCTCTGTAGGCCTCCTTGCGTCTCTGGGGGTCCATCTCATTTTGAATGACGTCCACGGTAAGTCCCAGAAATTCGTAGATCTTGCCCATCCACTCTCTATCGCGACGAGCCAGGTAATCATTGACGGTAATCAGATGTGCGCCCCGGCTCGTGAGGGCGTTCAGATAAAGGGGCATGGTGGCTACCAGGGTTTTGCCCTCTCCGGTACCCATCTCGGCGATCTTACCCTGATGGAGCACGATGGCCCCGATGAGCTGTACGTCGAAGGGGATCATGTCCCAGGTGATGGGCTGACCACATACATCCCAACTCTTCCCCAGAAGCCTGCGGCAGGTATCTTTCACCGCGGCGAAAGTCTCGGGAAGAAGATCGTCCAGAGTTTCACCTTCCTTCAGCCGAGCTCGAAACTCCTCGGTCTTGGCCTTAAGCTGATCGTCGGTGAGCTCTTTATACTCTTCGGCAAAGCGGTTGATTTCCTCCACCAAAGGCATGATATTCTTGATATCCCGATCATGTTTGCTGCTGAAGACCTTGGTGATGATATTATGGAACACAACTTCACCCCTTGGGCTGGTGATCCAAAACTAAAATAGGCATTCCCTTCGGTGTCAAAAATAGATAAATTCACCGCCATCGGCAAGAAAAAAATACAGCCGGCTCCGTGCCGACGGGAAGGGACCGGCAACACTCAAAAAGAACCCGCTCAGAGTTAACCAAGCGGGTTCTTCCGTGTTAAATCCTAACGCTTTTATTAAAAAAGCCGTTATGCTTTAACCACGTTTGAGGCCTGTGGTCCTTTTTCACCTGATGTGATCTCGAACTCGACTTCTTGGCCTTCCATCAGAGTCTTGAAACCCTCTTCCTGAATGGCGGTGAAATGGACGAACACATCGGGGCCATCCTCTTGCTCAATGAAACCATAACCTTTGTTTTCATTGAACCACTTCACTTTTCCTCTGGCCATGCCTTTTACTACCCTCCTTCATCGAAA
>DAOVRJ010000053.1 GCA_030628225.1 Candidatus Zixiibacteriota bacterium
ATCAAGGACCTTTCAAAGCTGTTCGTTTTGGGGCCAGAGTTGCGTTTCACAAACTATGGTCGAGGCCAGGTCCGCGGCCTGGAGCTTTTTCTGGAACGGCGCCCGGAGGGGCTCCTGGATGGCTGGGCCAGCTATTCTTACAGCGTGGTCAAGCAGAAGGATCATCTGGGAACCCAGGAGTACTATCCCTTGCAGGACCAGAGGCACACCGCCTCCCTGGTATTGAACTGCCGGCCCAGCCCGCGTTGGCGGGTCTCCATTAAATGGATGGTGCACTCGGGGAAACCGTACACACCGGTGCTGGGATCAGAAGCGGTCGTGGACAGCGTCAGCGGAGAGATCGTGAGCTACCGGCCCATTGAGGGGTCCATAAACTCGGAGCGATTCCCCGGCTATCAGCGCCTGGACCTGCGCTGCGATTGGATTTTTCCCTTCGATGATTGGAATTTGGAGGCATACCTGGAAATACTCAATGTGTACAACTACAAGAATGTGTATGATTACAGCTACACTAAAGACTATTCGCGGAGGATCACCACCTACCAATTTCCTCTCTTGCCTTCTATTGGATTCAAAGTGAGTTTTTAACAGAGGGCAACTAGGGGCAAGAGTCTGCTGTGAAAGGGTGTTACGTTCTTATATTGACGTTGGATAGGGCGCAGATGATCCCGGTGGGAAAGTGGGGACCAATTTACTTCGCGGCCGGCAAATACGCCTATGTGGGTTCTGCCCTAGGTGGTTTGGAGGCCCGTGTGAGCAGGCATCAGCGGAGCAACAAGCGGCTATACTGGCATATCGATTATCTGCTCCGCGCTGGCCAGATCGAAAGGGTGATTTGGGCGGAGACCTCGCAGAGGATCGAGTGTCGGCTGGCTCATTTTTTCTCCCGCCGGTTTTCCTCTGTTCTCCATTTCGGCGCAAGTGATTGTGGCTGTTACAGCCATCTGTTTTTTGGTCGGGAGAGAGATGATTTGGTCAGGGCTGGCCGGACTGCCTTTTTGGCCTGCGGGCTCAGCCCGGAAATCCTCACATTTCCCCTGAAAAAGTCGTTGACTTGAGGAGAGGTTTCGTATAGTTTATATTTTAGAACTAATGATCAGCAATTCGGAGTTCATAGTAGAGGAAATACTCGCCTTTGTCGAGAAAGGAGGGAAGAGTGAAAAAGGCCTCTTTGGATTTTTTAAAGGCTCTTCTTGAGCAGCCCAGTCCGTCCGGTTTTGAGCAGCCGGTACAGGAGGTATGGCGGCGTCAGGTAAAGAAATATGCGGATGGGGTTCGCACAGATGTCCACGGCAATGCCATCGCCGTTCTGAACCCCAAGGGCAAGCCCAGAGTGATGCTGGCAGGGCATTGCGATGAGGTGGGCTTCATGGTGAATTATATCAACGACGACGGCTTCATTTATTTTTCGGCCATCGGAGGGGTGGACCCGGTAATCGTTTCGGCCCGGCGAGTGAAGATTTTCACCGATAAGGGAGTCATTCACGGTGTCGTTGGACGGAAAGCCATCCACATGATGGACCAGGAGGAAAGGAAGAAAGTTCCCGAGATGCACAAGCTCTGGGTCGATATCGGGGCCAAAGACAAAAAAGAGACCGAGAAGTTGGTTGCCATCGGAGACCCCATTATTTTCGATACCGGTTTTCAGGTGTTGCGCAATGGCCTGGCCGTTGGCCGGGGTTTCGACGACCGCGTCGGCAGCTTTGCCGTGGCCGAGACGCTGCGGCTTTTGGCCGGTAAAAAGCTGAAGGCTGCTGTGTACGCCGTCTCCACGGTGCAGGAGGAGATAGGGTTGCGTGGTGCGAAAACCAGCGCCTTTGGCATAGATCCGGACGTGGGCATCGCCGTCGATGTGGGCAACGCCTCGGATCACCCCGATGTGGATAAGCAGAAGGTCGGCGAGATGAAATTGGGGAAAGGCCCCAGCATCGCCAGGGGAGCGAATATCAACCCCGTAGTGGGCAAGGGTCTGGTGGCAGCAGCCCGGAAGAACAAGATTCCCTTCCAGATGATAGGTGCCGCCCGAGCAACAGGCACCGATGCCAACGTCATTCAGATCACCCGCAGCGGGGTGGCCGCCGGACTGGTGAGCGTGCCTAACCGATATATGCACACCCCCGTGGAGGTGATCTCCCTGGATGATCTGGATAACACCTGCAAGCTTCTGACTGCCTACATCATCGGGCTCAGCTCCACAGTTGATTTTACTCCGTAGACAACCCGGCGGGGCGTTGTCTTACTTATTGAGAAGGGAGAATACTTCTATGAGGCGTGTCTGGTTGACGATAAGCCTGTTGGCGCTGTTACTGTCCGCTGGCTGCTCTATGCAAACCGGCGAAGAAGTTTCCCCACAGGCCGTCCAGAATGTGATTATCCTGAGCAACCGCGATTATTTTCCAGAAGTTCACCAGCTTTTCCAGGAAGCCGAAAAGTCCATCAAGGTGATGATGTATTCCGCCAGTCATTATACTGAGAAACCCGAATTCGCAGGCGACATCGAGCATGTGCCGGGCACTCACTGGAGCAACACCAACGTGTTGCTGGACGATTTGGTGGCGGCGAAACAGCGCGGGGTTGAGGTTCTGATCATTTTGGACGACTCCAGCTGGAATAGGAGCAACGCCGAGAAAAATAAAAAGTTCGGCCGGCTACTGGCCGATGGTGGTGTGACGGTGTACATGGATGACCCCGAGGTAAGCACCCATACCAAATTGATCCTGTTGGATGACGATCTAACGGTAGTAGGCTCCACAAACTGGAGCTATTATGCCCTGGACAAGAACAACGAGACCTCGGTGTTGATCGAGTCTTCCGAGATTAACCAGATCTATCAGGTGTTCTTCTCCCAGATCTTGACCGATTGCACGCCTTTCTCCATGTCTGAGAAGCCCTGAGGCTGTGTCACCTGGCTTGATGCAGAAGAACGAGGGTTGGTTCCGGGGCGATTTGCCGGAGAGGATGTATTGCGGCCATGGTCGTCCGCCGCGCTTCGGGATGGAGGCCATGGCCGCTTTTTGAGAATCTGAGGGAGTGAGATGGCCAAGGTAGCAGTGCTGAAAACTTCTCCTTCTACTGTGGTAGAAGATTACGGCCGGCTTTTGAAACTGGCCCAGGTGGACAAGTTCTTGTCGCCCCAGCGCCAGACCTGTTTGAAGATCAACATCTCCTGGCATCACTACTACCCGGCCTGCTCCACTACACCGTGGCAACTGGAGGGTGTGGCCAAGGCGTTGATCGCCGGGGGCCATCCTCCCCGGGGGCTCTTCGCCACGCATAACAAAACAGTGGTGGTGGACGATCGAGTGGGGGAGAGAAACAACGGTCACTGGGCCGTTGAGAGGAAATACCACCTTCCCGTGATCCACCTCAACGATCCCGATACGGAGTGGATTCGCTACCAGCCGAAGGGAGAGATGCTGGTTCTGGACAAGGTCTATCCCCAGGGTATTTTCATACCCAAATTTCTCCTGGGCAAAGACGTGATTCAGTTCCCCACCATGAAGACCCATGTTTTCACCACCATCACCGGGGCCATGAAGAATGCCTTTGGTGGTCTGCTGCATACTCACCGGCATTGGACACATAGCGTTATTCACGAGACCCTTGTAGATCTGCTGGTCATCTCCCGGGAGATCCATCCCGGTCTGTTCGCCGTGATGGACGGCACCATCGCTGGAGATGGGCCGGGCCCGAGAGCCATGGTTCCGCACATCAAAAATTACATCCTGGCCAGCGGCGATTGGGTAGCCTTGGATGCATTGGCCGCCAAAATGATGGGTTTCGATCCGCTGTCCATTCCTTTCATTCGACTGGCCCATGAACGAGGATTGGGAGTGGGAGATCCGGATCAGATTGAGGTGGTGGGCGAGGATCTCTGTGGGGTGAATTTTGGGTTTCATGGGAACCAGAATACTTTGGCCAGCCGGGGACAGAAGCTTATCTATCACGGCTGGCTCAAGCCGTTGGAAAAAATTCTGTTGCGTAGCCCTATCGTTGGCTGGTCCTATATCGCTTCTCGACTCTATCATGACCTCTACTGGTATAACATCGTTGGCAAACGGCGAGTGGACAAGATCTTGGATACCGAATGGGGGCGTCTTTTCTCCCGCTACATGAGCTCTTCTCAAGATTCATGAAGAGAGCTGATCAGGAGGTCTGCCATGCCCGTCTGTCAGGTGACCATCGTTCCCTTGGGAACGGAAACGCCCAGCGTCAGCTCATATGTGGCTGATTGCCTGAGGGTTTTGGCCACATATGAGGATCTCGCCTATCAGCTAACCCCTATGGCTACGGTCATCGAGGGAGACCTGGATCGTATTTTAGAGGCCGTTAAAGAGATGCACGAGGTGCCCTTTCGTATGGGCGCCCAGAGGGTGAGCACCACACTGGTAATCGATGATCGGCGGGATAAACCGCTGACCATCGAGGGGAAGTTGACCGCCGTTCGGGATAAGCTGGCTGCCGATGGATAGAAGAGGAAGTCCCGCACTGAGAATGATCAATAGCTTTTGAGGCCCCTTGTGATGGGTTTGAGGTGGATTTTCATCGACATCGGCGGTCCTATCTTGGATGACGGTCCCCTGTTTCGTTATCTGGCGGATGCGCTGCGAGAAATCTTATGTGTCCAGGGCCATCCGGCCACTGAGCAGAGGTTCCAGAAGACTATGCATCTTGCCTGGCGCCAGGGAGCCTCTTCTACTCTGGACTACATCATCCGACATTTTGCCTCTACAGAAGAGGAGTATCGCCGGGCTCAGGAGGCCTACTCGTCGGTCTTCCAGAGCCTTTCGGATGAGCAGTACCGGCGCTTACAGATCCTCAGACCCCGTGTGCTCCAGGCCCTGGAGATTCTCTCAGCCCGGTATGAACTGGCTACCCTTTCCAACAATATCGTCCGGGTTAAGGATCTGCTGAAGGAATACGGCATCGCCCGTTTCTTCTCTGTCTCCGGCGTTTCCGAGGAAGTGGGTTATGCCAAGCCGGATCCGCGGCTGTATCAGCATGTGCTTCGGGAGGCGGGCTGCCGGCCGGAGGAGGCGATGATGGTGGGTGACCGTTTGGATAACGACATTCTGCCGGCAGGAAAGCTGGGGTTGATGACGGCGCATATTGTGCTGGAAGACAATTTCGGAGCTCCCGATCCGGATATTGGCCAGATCGATCCGGATCTTCAGGCAAGCTCCCTGTGGGAACTGTCCCAGAATTTGGTACCGAGTACCTCTTTGGCCTGCGCGGAGAGGGTTTCCGAGAAAGACGACAGCTCATCCTGAGAGGGAGGTATCCGTTGACTCAATTGAGTGCTGCCAGATCCGGAGTGATCACTCCGCAGGTGCGCAAAGTGGCCCAGGACGAAGGCCTGAGCCCAGAGGCCGTTGCTCAGGGGATAGCTGCCGGCCAGATCGTAGTTCCGCAAAACAACAAGCGTAAGTTGGCTCGTCCCATGGGTATCGGCAGGGGTCTGCGGACAAAGGTAAATGCAAATGTGGGTACCTCTACCGACAGTTACCAGTTAGAGCAGGAGCTGAAAAAGGTCACGGTGGCCATTGATGCGGGAGCAGATACGGTGATGGATCTCAGCACCGGGGGCGATCTGGGCCGGATTCGTCGGGAGATCTTGCGGAACTGTCCGGTTCCTCTGGGTACTGTGCCCATCTATCAGGCGGTTATCGAGACCATTGCCGAAAAGAACGCTCTGGTGAAGATGGCCGATGAGAAAATATTTCAGGTGATCGAGAAACAGGCCCAGGAGGGGGTGGATTTTATCACCGTCCACTGCGGCGTGACCCAGGAGGCGCTGTCCAGGCTGAGAATGCAGGGTCGTTTGATGGACATCGTCAGCCGTGGCGGGGCTTTTTTAACCACCTGGATGGTGGTCAATGAGCGGGAAAACCCTCTCTATGAGCAGTTTGATCGCCTGCTGGATTTGGCCGTCAAGTACGATCTTACCCTTAGCCTGGGCGATGGGTTGCGGCCCGGATCCCTGGCTGATGCCACCGACCGGGCCCAGGTTCAGGAAACCATCGTGTTGGGTGAGCTGACTGAGCGGGCCTGGGAGCGAGATGTTCAGGTGATAATCGAGGGGCCCGGGCATATGCCTATCGATCAGATCGAGGCCAACGTGCTTTTGGAGAAGAAACTCTGCCACGGGGCTCCCTTTTATGTGCTTGGGCCCCTGGTCACTGACGTGGCTTCGGGCTACGATCACATCTCCTGCGCTATTGGCGGAGCCCTGGCGGCCAGTGTTGGAGCTGATTTTCTCTGTTACGTCACGCCCGGAGAGCATCTGCGTTTACCCACCGTTCAGGAGGTAAGAGAGGGGGTCATCGCCACACGCATCGCCGCTCATGCCGGGGACATCGCCAAAGGGGTTGTGGGAGCCTTGGATTGGGATCTGCAGATGTCCAGAGCCAGGAAGCTGTTGGATTGGGAGCGTCAGTTGGATCTGTCCATAGACCCCCAGCATGCCCGCAGAGTGCGGGAAGAAAGCAAACCACACACGGGGGATGTCTGTACCATGTGCGGAGAGTACTGCGCCCTGAAATTGGTCGAGGAAGCTCTGAAGGTTCCTCGCCGAGATGGGAAGAAAACCAGAAAGGGAACTTGATCGGTTCTTCCAGGAGGCACCATGTTGAGGACGATGTGCAAATCCAAGATTCGCGGAGCCACGATAACCGCTACAACGCTGTATTATGAGGGCAGCATCGGCATCGACAGGAAGATCATGGATGCCGCCGATATTCTGCCGTGGGAGCGGGTTCAGGTGGTGAACCTCAACAACGGAGCCCGCCTGCTGACCTACGTCATCGAGGAGAAGGCCGGGTCCGGCACCATCTGTCTGAAGGGTCCCGCGGCTCGCCTGGGTCAGGTGGGGGATGAGATCATCATCATCTCCTATGTGGCCGTGACCGATGAAGAAGCTCACGAACTGAAGCCCACCGTGGTAAGTTTGAAACCCCAAAATCGCCTCGCATAGAGAGTGTATGGACGCGTTTCTCCCAGGGAGCCGGTCTCCTGTCAGAGGGGGTGGGAATTCGAAGATGTCCGGGTTGAGAATCGTCATCTATCCTCATGAGATCTTGAGTTGCACATCCACACCGGTAAGAAATATAGACGACCAGGTGGTCAGGCTTGCCCAGGGCATGTCCAGGCTCATGGTTGCATCCCAGGGCATCGGCTTGGCTGCGCCCCAGGTAGGCATTTCCCAGCGTGTGATCACCCTGAATGTCGGCGATGGCCTCATCTCTCTGATTAATCCGGTGATCCTTGAGTGCCAGGGGCAGACTGGCAGGGAGGAGGGCTGCCTGAGTTGTCCGGGGATCTCCGTGGATGTGATGCGCAGCGAAAAAACCCTGGTGCGTGGTTTGAACCTGGACGGCAAAGAGGTGACCATCGAGGCGGAAGGGCTCAAGGCCCGAGTCCTGCAACATGAGATCGATCATCTGGACGGCATCCTCATTCTGGACAAACTGCCCTGGTTGGAGAAAATGGTGGCCAAGCGGAAGCTGCGCCGCCGGTGAGGTGCCGCTCTCGCGGAGGTTCTGGTGGATACGCCCAACGGTTCCTATAGCTACTTCGAGCACCAGGCGGATATGGGTATTATCGGTCGGGGTTCCACCATGGAGGAGGCCTTCTCTCAGGCAGCCCGGGCGATGTTCAACCTGATGGTGGAGGTGGGACAGGTCCAACCCAGGCAGAAGGTATCCGTGCAATGCCAGGGGAATGACCAGGCCGAGCTTTTCGTAGAGTGGCTGAACCACCTTCTCTCCGAGGCGGACATCCGCCAGATGGCCTTCGCCGATTTCCGGGTGGACTCCCTGTCCGACTCTCATCTTGCGGGAGCTGCCTGGGGCGAGCCATTCGATCCTCAGCGACACTATCCCAAGACCGAGGTCAAGGCCGCCACTTATGCCATGCTATTCGTCGATCAGGAAGGGGATCAGTGCGTGGCCCGCTGCGTGGTGGATCTGTGAGTTTCTGGCAGGAACTTGCACTCAGGGGAGGACCATCAATTGGATCTGAGCCAACTGAACAGGCAGGGGGAATATAAATGGATCATCCCCAAGACAGGGGGGATGATCGTGCCCGGCCTCATCTTCGCCAGTCAGGAGCTGATTGAGGAAATGGACCACATGGTCTACGAGCAGGTGAGCAACGTTGCCTGCCTTCCAGGCATTCAACGTTTCTCCATGGCCATGCCCGACGCCCACTGGGGATATGGATTTCCCATCGGTGGAGTGGCTGCCTTCGATCCGCAGGTGGGAGGGGTCATCTCCGTGGGTGGTGTGGGCTTCGACGTGAACTGCGGCGTGAGGACCCTGAAGACAGGTTTGGTCTGGGACGATGTGAAACCCCGACTGAAGGAGCTCGTCGACATCCTGTTCGCGCTCGTTCCCGCCGGAATGGGATCACGGGGGGAGATTTCTCTGTCCGGCTCGCAGATTGAGGATGTGCTCACCACGGGTTCCCAGTGGGTGGCCTCTCACGGATACGGGACCCAGGAGGACCTTGATTATACCGAGGACCGTGGTATGGTGCCTGGAGCGGACCCTTCCGCTGTAAGTCAGGTGGCTCTGAAAAGAGAACGAAGACAGGTGGGGACCCTGGGATCCGGCAATCACTATCTGGAGATACAGAGGGTGGAAGAGATCTACAACCCGGAGGTCGCCCATAAATTCGGGCTGGCTGTTGAAGATGTGGTGGTGACCATCCATTGCGGATCTCGAGCTCTGGGCCATCAGGTGGGCACCGACTATCTCAAGTTGCTGGCCTCCGCCTCTCGGAAGTACGGTATTCCCATCAGGGAGCGGGAGCTGGTCTGTGCCCCCATCGAATCACCGGAGGGAAAAAGGTACTTCTCGGCGGTCAACTGTGCCATCAATTACGCTTTTGCCAATCGGCAGGTCATCACCCATTTGGTCAGGCTTGGTTTCGAGAAGGTGTTCCCCCGGGCCGATCTCCACATGCTCTACGACATCGGGCATAACACCTGTAAGGTAGAACGACACAAGATCGATGGCCAAGTTAAGGAAGTTTACGTTCACCGGAAAGGGGCCACCAGGGCTTTTGGCCCCTCACGGGAGAACTTACCCCCGGCCTATCAGGGTTTTGGCCAACCGGTGATCGTAGGAGGCACCATGGGCACCGCCTCCTACATCCTGGTGGGTGCTGAGCGCGGCGAGCAGGAGGCATTCGCCTCTGTCTGTCACGGTGCTGGTCGCCGGATGAGCCGGAAGAAAGCCAAGAAAATCTGGCGGGGCGAGCATCTGATCCGCGAGCTGGAGGCCAAGGGCATCTATGTGCGCGGACATTCCCAGGCTGGATTGGCTGAGGAGGCCCCGGGAGCCTATAAGGATGTGACGGCGGTCATCGACACCATTCACCAATCAGGGTTGGCTCACAAGGTGGCTTGTCTGAAGCCCGCAGGCTGCATCAAAGGTTAACACCGATTTATTTGAGGAGCGGGAAGTAGGCCATGAAGGAAGCCATGTTCTTCCGCCGCCTAAAGGGCAAGAAGGTCAGATGTGACCTGTGTGCCCATCGCTGCGTCATCGAGGAGGGCAAGAGGGGTATCTGTGGGGTGAGGGTCAACGAGGGAGGAAGCCTATATTCTCTTGTTTTCGGCAAAGCTGTGGCCACCCATGTCGATCCCATCGAGAAAAAGCCCCTGTTCCACTTCCAACCGGGCTCAACCAGTTTCTCCGTGGCCACCGTGGGGTGCAACTTTCGGTGCGCTCATTGTCAAAACGCCGATATCTCCATCCTGCCCATCGGCCGGGGCCATATCCTTGGTCAGGATCTGACGCCGGAGGAGATTGTGGCCGCCGCCGAGGAAAACGGTTGTCGGAGCATCGCCTATACCTATACCGAGCCCACTGTTTTTTTTGAATACGCCCACGATACGGCCCGACTGGCCGCGGAGAAAGACATCGGGAACATCTTCGTCACCAACGGCTACATGACAGAGGAGGCCTTAAGGACCATCCAGCCCTGTTTGAATGCCGCCAATGTGGATCTAAAATCCTTCTCAGAAGATCATTATCGTCAGATCTGCGGAGCCAGTCTGCAGCCAGTTTTGGAAAGCCTTCAGCTGATGAAGAGCCTGGGGATCTGGCTTGAGGTCACCACTCTGGTTATCCCCACCTTGAACGACTCGGAGGAGGAGCTGCGCCGGATTGCCGAATTCATCTTCAGTCTGGGACCGGAGACACCCTGGCATGTCAGCCAGTTTTATCCCACTTTCCAGTTGACCCATCTGCCGCCCACGCCCGTGGAGAGCATTCGTCGCGGGCGAGAAATAGGCCTGGATGTTGGGCTGAGATATGTTTACACCGGTAACATCCCTGGCGATGAGGGCGAGAACACCTTCTGTTATTGCTGCGGCCGGAGACTCATTCACCGGCATGGTTACTCCATTCTGGAGAATAGGTTACAAGAGGGCCATTGTGACCGTTGTGGCGCAATTATCGATGGAGTGGACCTGTAAGAGGAGAGACAACATTTCTCGCGCAGCTTCTCTCTTCATCGATAGAGCGCAAACCGCCTCTTTTTTGTGAAAACGGCCCAGAAATCTCTTGGCAGGACCAGGAGGAATTTAGTATACTTATTTTGTATATCGTTCTGGACGATGTTCTGTTAACTGTAGTGTAGCCAAGGAAATAGCGATAAAAGAGAGGGAGGAAATGGTCGAAGTCGGCAAACAATATCTTCCCGGCAACCTTTACTGCTCATAAACCGCTTCAAGCGCAAAGATCCGGCAGGGTTTATTGAAACGGTTCAAGAAGTGGAGAATTAACAGATTCGAGACTTGAATTTACATAAGATGGAGGGATTCTGCGAACGACGCCCGGGGAATTACCGGGAGCGGATACTAAGAAGATGCACCAGATTTTGAAAACCGTGGAGTGATAAAAAATGGAGTCAAGCAATATCATAACTAACCAGAGGAGGAATCATGGCCGAATTTCCCCAAGTCACCGACAATACTTTTGAGGGGGAGGTGCTCAAATCTGATCTGCCCGTGCTGGTCGATTTTTGGGCTCCCTGGTGCGGGCCGTGCCTGATGATCGCCCCCATTTTAGAGGAGCTGGTCCAGGAGTACGATGGCCGGATAAAGGTGGTCAAACTGAACGTGGACGTTAACCCCGTCACGGCTGCAAAATATGGCATCTTCAGCATTCCCAGCGTTTTGCTTTTCAAGGGAGGCCAGGTGGCCACCCAGATCGTGGGGGCTGTGCCCAAGAAGCATTTCGTCGAGAAATTAGACGCCTTTCTGTGAGTTTGCTGGCATGGAGAAACATGATTTGATCATCGTGGGCGGCGGCCCAGCTGGATTGACGGCTGGCCTTTATGCCGCCAGGTCTCGCATCGACACCCTTCTGCTGGAGAAGTTGATTCCCGGTGGGCAGGTGATAACCACCGCTTTGGTGGAGAACTACCCGGGTTTTGAGGAGGGAGTACCTGGCCCGGACCTGATTGCCAAGATGGAAAAACAAGCCCGCCGCTTCGGCCTGAAGATCGAGATGCGGCTGGTGGAGAAGATCACTCTGGATGGGGATCAGAAAAGGGTGTTGGCCGATGGAGAG
>DAOVRJ010000300.1 GCA_030628225.1 Candidatus Zixiibacteriota bacterium
ACCAACAGCAACAGTACTCTCAGAGAAAAGGACTGGCCAAACCACTTCCAGGCCCCAAATACCAGTGCGGCGACAAAGACTACCTTGGCCAAACGCCCCAGCTGGTAGCGAACAGGATAGAACCTCTGCACCGTCATATAAAGAGCCAAAACCATGGCCAGATAGCCAAAAAGAGTTGCCCAGGCCGCCCCCATCATCCCCCAACGGGGAATCAACAAACAGTTGAGCAAAATGTTGGTCACCGCCCCCACCCCGGTGAACAACGGGACAAATTTGGTCTTCTTCTTCAGGAAAATACCGGGTAAAAAAACGAGGTAAAGTCCCATCATGATGTGTGCCAGCAGGATAATCGGGACTACTCGCGTACCCGACCAAAATTCGGGGCCGAAAACCGTCAGCCCGAAAAAGCGCAGCCGGACCAGATCGTCAACGAAAAAGGAGACGACCAGCAACAGAAAGGTACTGGTCAGCAGAAAGTATGTCAACACGGCAGCAAAGCTCTTCTTGGCCCGTGACTCCTCCCGGCCCAGGCTTAAAAAAAAGGGCTGCCAGGCGAACTTGAAAGCCATCACCACCAACAACATCACCAGTCCCAGCTTATAGCCGGCATTGTAGATTCCCACCTCCTCCAGACTCCTCATCCCCCTGAGCATATACCGGTCGATGAGCTCCATGGTCATGGAGGCCAACCCCGCCGGGATAAATGGTAGCCCGAATTTGAGAATATTTTTGGTCAGCCGGGTGGACAGTGAGGGAGAAAGGCGCCGCCAGATGACCGGTAACAGAATGGCCAGGGTGAGGGCCGAGGCAATGAGATTGCTCAGAAATACGCCGACCACTCCTTTGCCCAAGTGGACTACCAGGATGATGTTAAGACCTAAAGTGAGCAGGACATTGAAAAACCGATAGGCGATGAACCTCCCCGATCTTTCCTCCATCCTCAGCAGTAGATAGGAAAAAGTCGACAGGGCGTCGAAAAAGAGAATGCCGCTGGCCATTTTAAACAGAGCACCCATTCCCGGACGACCGAGAAGCAGGTGCGAGAGGAAATTTGAGGAGAAAAACAGCACAAAAAAGAAACACACAGAGGTAAAAGCGGTCATAAAAACGACGGTAGAAAGAATTCTATTCTTGCCGTCGCGGCTCTCTTCCAGGGCATAGAAACGCAGAAAGGCACTATCCAATCCGTAGAGAAATATAATATTGGCGAAGGCCACGAAGGTGAAAACCAGAGCTACCACGCCGTATTCAGCCGCGGACAGATAGTTCGTGTACAAAGGCAAAAGCAGAAAACCAATTGCTCGACTTAATATGTGGCCCACGCCGTAGATGGCCGAGTGCTTGGTCAGTCTTCTCAGGTCATCAAAAGTACCCATGAGAGCCCTTAGGAGGACAGGTCCAGAAAAAAAGTATCCCGAAACAGGCCTTTGGCGCCGAAGGTCTCCTTAAACTTTCCCAGTCCCCAGTTCGGCTCCATGTTTAATGTAAAGGTCCCGAAATCCAGATACATAAATCCCCGTTGCCGTCCCCAATTCATGATCTCATGAAAGAGCAGATTTACGCTTCTATATCTCTGAAACTCCTGGCGATGACTTATGTAAAAAGCCAGCATCACCCGCGGATTGCAAAGGAACAGAACTACCCCTGCGACATGTTCCCCTTTCAGGTAGGCGGAGAAAAGCCGAATCTCATCGGGCAAAAGGGTCTTCAGCCGCAAGAGCTCCTCCAGCTTATGAGTTGGCGCCACATTGTGCCTCATCCTCAGGTTGTTGCATAAGATCCGGTAAAAACCCTCATAGTCGTCCGATTCCCTGACGGTTATATTCAATTTCTGAGCCTTTCTGGTAGCCGTCCGGGCCTCGCTTTTAAATGAGGACAGAACATCCAGATCCAGGCCTGGCAACGGAACCACGCTGGTCAACTCTCGCCTCAGATATCTAAATCCGTGCTTCAGCAGGGCGAAATCGATGTAATTATTAGGTTGAGCGCTGTAGAAAAGAGGAGGTGGGGTCAGCTCTGCCCGTTGAAAATGCTCGCTGCGCAGGTGATCGACGAAAGCTTCCACCACCAGATGGGACTCCCGGATTCCCAGACGGGGACGCACCACAAAACCCCCATACGAGGCTCCGGCATGGGAGAAAAGAACTTTCGCTCCCTTTACCTCTTTAACAACCGCAGGCAAAAGGGCAAGAGTTCGATTCTTCTTTTTAAAAATCAGGTGATGAGATTGGAAACGATCGGGCGGATGGTAATCCAGAAATCGCTGGCGATGGAAGAGTGTCCCGTTATCGGCGGTCTTGACGAACTTCTCCCATCGCGGACGAAATTCGGCCCGGTAGATCTCAATATCTACGCACATCGTCGTCCCCCGATCCCTAACGAAGCAAAGCGATCTTGCCCACCTTCGTCTTGCCGGCCTCATTATGCACTACAAAGATATAGATTCCGCTGGCCACCTTCACTCCCTGGGCATTCTTTCCATCCCAGCTAGCCTGATTCAGGTTGTTGGAGAGCAGAGGAATCTCCCTGAGCAACTCCCCGGAGAGGCTGAAGATGCAGACCGTTGAGCCATCGGCCAGCCCATGGAAGGTTAACAGACCA
>DAOVRJ010000237.1 GCA_030628225.1 Candidatus Zixiibacteriota bacterium
CAAACTTCTCCGTCAGGAGAAGGGCCTCCTCCACGGCGTAGTTATCGGCCTCGTTGACGTCGAAGACCAGACGCTCCCTCTTGATGTCTAGCCCGGTATCGTCAATGCTCACCTCCGCCTCTGCGGTCAGCGGAACGTGCTTTACGCAGACCACAATATCCATGATCTCACCCCCTTGCTCAGGTGGGAATTCCCTGAAGAAACTGTCCGATCCAAAACCCTCAGTCCCTGCAATTTCAATGGCCAGAGCGGCGACCAGCTAGATGGCTGCTTCCACGATCTCGATGAGGTCCAGAACCCGAAGTCTCTCCTCATTTCCGGTGGCCTTCACGGCATCTTCCAGGGTTAACAGGCAGAAAGGACAGGCGGTGACCAGAACTTCCGCCTCCAGATCAACGGCATCTTTCACCCGAACCTCTGCCAACCGCTCCTGAGGTATAAGAGCCTCAATCCACATGCGACCACCACCACCCTCACAGCAAAGGCTTCTCTCCCGGTTCCGGTCCATCTCCACTAACTCCAGCCCGGGAATCTTCTCCAAAATCCAGCGAGGCTCGTCGAAAATGCCGTTCTGCTTGCCTAAGAAACAGGGATCGTGATAGGTGACCCGCCAGTTGAGCTCCTTGGAAAAACTCAGCCGCTGTTCCTCGATGAGCTCCCAGAGAATCTGGGTGTAGTGGCAGATCTCTCCCCCGAACCCCGAATACTCATTTTTAAAGACGTTAAAGCAGTGCGGCGATGTGGTCAGCAGCCGGCGGACGCCGCGCTCCTTAAAAAGTTGGCAATTGCTCTCCACCAACTCCTCGAACAACCCCACTTCCCCCATGCGGCGAACCTCGTTGCCGCAGCATGATTCCTCGTTACCCAGCAACCCGAATTTGACCCCCGCTTCCCCGAGCACACGCACCATGGCCTTGGCCAGCTTTTGAACCCTGGGGTCATAGGCCGCGGCACACCCCACGTAGTAAACCAGGTCGAGCTGGGCATCTACACCTGCCGTTTTCACCTGCAGATCGGCGGCCCAATCGGTCCGTTTCTCCCTGGGCTTTCCCCAGGGATTGCCGTGCAGAAAAACGCTCTCCAGGGCATCCCTCATGGTGGGCTGAATCCGGCCGCTTTCGATGAGCTGGCCGCGAATCTGGATGATCACATCCAGGGGCTTGATGCCTTTGGGACAGCGTAAGCTACACGTCAAGCAGGTGGTGCACTGCCAGAGCTCGCTCCCCTCGGGGCTGAAGACCAGATTTGGCTGGAGGAGGGCCTCGTTGAGAAGTTGTCTGACGTTCAGGCCGGAGGTGGTGGACACGGGGCACCCACCCGTGCATTTTCCGCACTGGATACATCGCAGCAGTCGATTGTCTTGTACCAGTTCCTGGCTAGAAACCTGAACTTCCATGCCTGTCCTCTTCCTTTGAAAAATGGCTCACGCGCGGCTACCTTAAAAGACTTCTGGCGATGACCAACCTCTGGATCTCCGAGGTTCCCTCGCCGATCTCGCAGAGTCGGACATCTCTGTAATACCGCTCCAACGGATAATCGCGCATGTAGCCCCGGCCACCGAAGATCTGGATGGCCTGGTGGGTGACCATCGATCCCACCTCTGCGGCGTATAGCTTGGCCATGGCCGACTCTTTGGAAAATTTCTCCCCCCGATCCTTCAGCGTCGCGGCTTGGTAGACAAGCAACCGGGCGGCCTCTACCTGGGTGGCCATGTCGGCCAGCTTCCACTGGATGGCCTGAAAATCGCCGATCCTTCTGCCAAATTGAACTCTCTGTTTGGCCCGCTCGATGCTCTTGTCCAGGGCTCCCTGGGCGATGCCCAGAGCCATTGCCCCGATGCTGATCCTGCCCCCGTCGAGGGTGATCATGAACTGCTTGAACCCCTCTCCCTCCTTGCCCAGGAGGTTCTCTTTTGGTACGCGCAGGTCCTCGAAAAAAAGCTCAGCAGTATCCGCACCCCGCAACCCCAGCTTGTTCTCCTTCTTCCCCACCACCAGTCCTTTCATCCCCTTTTCCAGTATAAAAGAGCTGATGCCCTTGGTCCTGGGCTCAGAGCCTGTCCTGGCGGTGATGACCATGGTTTCGCCAACGCTGGCGTTGGTGATGAAACACTTTGATCCGTTGATCACGTAGTAATCGCCGTCCAAAACGGCGGTCGTCTTGGTGGCCCCAGCATCTGAGCCGGCCTCCGGCTCCGTCAGACCGAAGGCGCCCAGCTTCTCTCCTCGGACCAGGGGCGGCAGGTATTTCCTTTTCTGCTCATTTGTTCCGAACAAATAGATCGGGGCAATGGCCAGGGAGTTGTGAGCAGCCAGGGTGATTCCGGTGGAGCCGCAGGCTCGGGAGATCTCCTCCACGGCGATGGTATAGCAGACGGTATCTAGGCCCAGACCCCCGTATTCGGCGGGATAGTTAACGCCCATGATGCCTATGGAGGCCAGTTTGCGGATAATCTCCCAGGTAAATTCTCCTTTTTGCTCGATCTCTGAGGCCATCGGCTCAAGCTCAGCGAGCACAAAATCGCGCATTTTTTGACGGAAGGCTTCCTGTTCCGGCTTCAAGATCACTCTCTATTTCCCCTCTTTTTATAGGAACTGCGGTTCACAGAGCAGAGACATCACCGCAACAATCCCCGGGCGATGACCATCTTCTGGGCCTCGGAAGTACCCTCGTAGATCTCGGTCAGCCGGGCATCCCGGAAATAGCGCTCCACGGCGTAGTCCTTCATGTACCCATAGCCGCCGTGAATCTGCAACGCTTTGGTGCACACCCAGTTGGCTGTCTCCGATGCGCAAAGCTTGGCCATGGAGGCCTCTGTGGAAAATCTGACGCCCTTATCTTTAATATAGGCGGCACGATAGGTGAGTAAACGAGCGGCCTCGATACGGGTGGCCATGTCGGCCAGCATAAACTGAATGGCCTGAAATTGGCAGATGGGCCGGCCGAACTGCACACGCTGCTTAGAGTACTGAACCGCCTCATCGAAGGCCGCCTGAGCAATACCCACAGCCTGAGCGGCGATGCTGATCCGGCCCGAATCCAGTGTTGTCAGGCCAATCTTCATACCATCTCCCTCCTGGCCCAGGAGGTTCTCCTTGGGGATGCGACAGTTATCGAAGATCAGCTCGCTGACGTTGGCCGCCCGCAAGCCCATTTTCTTCTCCCGGGAGCCAACGGAAAAACCGGGTGTCCCCTTCTCCACCACCAGGCAACTGAGCCCCTTGCCTTTGAGCTCTTTGTTGGTGGAGGCGAACAGGAGAACCGTGTCGGCAAAGCCCCCGTTGGTGATAAAGGTTTTGGTGCCGTTGACCACATAATGGTCCCCATCAAGCACGGCGGTGGTTTGAACATTGCCGATGTCGGTCCCGGCCTCCGGCTCGGTGAGGGCGAAGGAGCCCAGCTTTTCTCCCCTGGCCAGGGAAGGCAGAAATTTATTCTTTTGCTCCTCGCTGGCAAACTTAAGCAACGCACCACAAACCAAAGAGTTATTCACTGCCACAGCCACGGAGGTGGAGGCATCGGCTTTGGCGATCTCCTCCATGGCGACGGCATAGCTGACCGCATCCAGGCCACTGCCCCCAAGCTCCTCCGGCACCATCATGCCCATGAACCCCAGAGATCCCAACTCCTTGAGTATCTCCCGGGGAACATCTTCTCCCTCTTCATCCCACTTTGCGGCCAG
>DAOVRJ010000151.1 GCA_030628225.1 Candidatus Zixiibacteriota bacterium
AAACGGCGAGGGGTGCGTGCCGGCCGCGGCGGATGAGCAAGGACGGCATCGGCGGCGCCAGCCGCCGATAGCGCCCCGGTGCTGCGAAGCAGTACGCCGGTTGAAGCGAGGGGGAAGCCTCCCCCTCCCAACCACACCCCGCCGAGCGTGGAGTTCGGAACTCGGAACTGAAAAGCAAAAACAATAATATCTGGGATGGAGTGGGGGGAGGAGCTCCGCACTCCGAGCTCCGCGTTCCCAGCTCCGCGCTCAAGAAACTTTATCTAAAATCACAAACAGCTATCTGCCAACAAAAAAACTGCCGGAAAGGTAACTTCCCGGCAGTTTTAATTGCGCGACGGCGGCGCCCGTTGTGAGCAAACGGTTATATGTCGTAGGAGCGGTGGCCGGGCGGAGGGAGTCGCCGTTGGCCCACTCGAATCGAGTGAGGTGCTGTTCGCATGAGCGTAAGAGGTGTCGTTTTCAGCAACCGTTGCCCACTGGACGTCGCCGTCGGATATATCTCTTTGAGAAAGAACTCTTTTCTGAACGAATTCCCGGTGCCGGTTATCGTGCAGTTGTGCAGAATTCCATCGATGTCAGGAACGATGGTGCGCCGTTGTTCTGACCAGGTCTTTCTCAGCGGAGGGCCAGGTGCTGTTTTGGGTCACATTGACATAGTAGGGAAATCCCCTTTTGACGACGGTGTCGCCGTACCACGTTTCTCCCACCTTAAAGGCAATGGAGGCATAACCCTGGTTCTTTTCGTCCCACTGCTTCACGGCCGTGCAATAGGGAATGTCGGCACCCAGATCCTTGGCCAGGGTGATGTTGCTGGAAAGAGGAAGGGTGATGGTGTTGTAATCGTTGTCCGTGGGGGCCAGCAGATCGAAGTGGGGATCCGCAGGTACCTGGCCGGCCAGGGTCCACACGCTATCTCCCGGGGAGCTGATAAACAAGTAATAGGGATATCCAAGAGTTATGCTCTCCGATCCATACCAGGTGTCGTCGACCTTAAAAGCCTTGGATGCATAGCCTCGTTCGCCGGCATCCCATACTTTGACCGCGGAGCAATTGGGCACTTTAGCGCCCAGCTCTCTGGCCAGGGTGGTGACCCCGTCGTCCAGGCTCAGGGAGATCATGGTGTAGCCGGCGCTGGCACATGGGAGGCTGTAATCCAGTTTCCCTGCCCGGTTGGAATTGTCACTGATGTTACCCGTGTGATCCACGCCTCGCAATACGTAAAAGACGCTGGCCCCCGGGTTTCCTGCCTCACCACCGCCATCGACCAGCAGGGTATCGGAGACGATGACCAGGGAATCGATGGCTGTGGGGGTAAAATAGGGGATTTCGTTTCGATAGACGATGTAGCTATCCATAGCCTCGGGGTTTCCGTAGATGTCCAGTAGAGTGGGCGACCAGCTCAGGTGTACTTCATCCCCCAGCGAGGCGGCCATCAGATCGAACACAGGATCTGGTGGAAACGTATCCGGGTTCACCTGAGTGTTCTGGCTGCCGGAGGCCTCGATGCCCTGGTCGCAGGTGATATGTGCGGCGTTCTCGATGTAAGTTCCATTTGGCAAAGGCCAGTCTACCAGCACCGTGAGGGTCACGGATCCAGAGCTGCCCGCGGACAAAGAGCCCGGGGACCAGGTCACCCGTTGGCCGTCGTAGGAGCCTCCGCCGGTGTTGGAGGAATAGGCGGTGTGGGCGGGTATGGTATCCACGATGGTCACGCCCGTGGCCTGATCGCTGCCGGCGTTCTGGTAGTTGATGGTGTAGGTCAAAAGGTCGCCGGCATCTGTGGGGTCCGGAGAGTCGGAGAGGCCGAAGGTCCAGGCCGGGGCCGCCTGCACGGTGGTCGACTGGAAGGTACTGGCCTCGCTGCCCTGGCTACAGGCGATGTGTGCGGTATTGGCGATGATGGTGCCGTTGGGCAGAGGGCTGTCCACAGTCAGGGTGAGGCTGACGTTTCCGGAATCTCCAGGAGGTATGGAGCCCGGAGACCAGGTTACCCGTTGGCCGTCGTAGGAGCCTTCCCCCGTGTTGGAGAGATATGCAGTGTGAGTGGGAATAGTATCCACTATGGTCACGCTAGTGGCTGTGCCATCTCCGGTGTTGTGATAGGAGATGGTGTAGGTGACGTTGCTGCCGGCCCAGACGGGGTCGGGATCATCATCTTGGGTCAGAGACCAGGCCGGCATCGGTTCCATGAGGGTGATGTCCCCGATTACCTGGGGCTCCTGACTGGCGGTCAACAGGGCGGCCACAACCCCCACTTCCCCGTTAGCCGAGTTGCAGAAATGAATGGCCAGGGAATCGCCATCTGACCAGTCGAGGGCGGTGAAGTTCCCGCATTCGACCTCGATCCACCCCGGGCCCATGATGCCGTTCCCGTATGCATTGCCGGGATCTTCTTCTGTTCGTGTCTCCGAGTGAGCATTGTTGTTGGAGACGTCCACGAGATAGGCCTGAAAAGAGAGCTCGCCCACCGCTGGAACGGTGGCGTCGGAATTGAAGACCTGACCGATAACAGTGTGAGGCACCTGAGCGTTGCTCAGCCCAAAGCTCAGCAACAGGATAGGGACCAGCAGACCGATGATGAGACAGTTCCTCCATGCCATTTATCTGACCTCCTCGGTGAAAGATAGGCTCTCAATTTCGGCCGCGCTTACGGAATGCGATTGGGTTAAAATCGGCGATCTTTCCGCCGGGCCAGATCCCGCCCTGGGTGACGTTGGCGAAATAGGGCTGTCCTGGATGGATGGCCTCTTCCCCATACCATGTTTCCCCCACCTTAAAGGCGATGGAGACATAGCCCTGGGCTTGAGGATCCCAGCTCTTGACGGCGGTGCAATGAGGGATGGATTCCCCTAACTCTTTGGCCAGGGAGATGGTGCTGGAAAGGGGTACTGTGATGGTGTTGTAACCATTGCCCCCCGGGGCAACCAGCGTAAAAACGGGATCTTCCCCGACACCGCCCACTATGGTCCAGGTACTTTCCTGGCTGGTATCCACGAAGAGGTAGTATGGATATCCCAGGTGCAGCTCTGTTTCCCCGTACCAGGTCTCTCCGATCTTGAAAGCCAGGGAGGCATATGATTGGGTCTGCGAATCCCATTCTTTGACGGCTGTACAATTAGGGACGGTCTGGCCCAGATCCTTGGCCTTGACTATCTGCCCGTTGTCCAGAATCAGGGAGAACATATGGTAACCCGAAGCGTTGGGGATTATAGTGTAGTCGTACTCGGCCACGCGGTTGGAGATTTGTCCTTCGTTCCCCGCCTGATCCACGGCTGTGATCAGATAATAGGAGTTATGATCGACAGAGCCGATGCCGCTGCCCTCATCGAGATACGTGGTGGTCGCAACGGCGGCGATGGAGTCCGAGCTCTGCGGAGAGAAGAAGGGCGCCTCGCTACGATAGATGATATAGTGGCTGACGCTCTCCGGGAGTCCCAGGGAGTCCAGGGTCACCGGCGCCCAGGTGAGCAGAACCGCTCCCTGCCACTCCTCGGCCGTCAGCTGATCGGTGGATTTTGGGGGAATCGTGTCCGAGCTGGGAGCCAGACAAAGGATCTCATCCGATTCCGGCGAGTGCAGGCCCTCTTCATCATAGGAGTTGATCCCGGCCACCTTTATCTTGTAGGTGTGGCCGCTGTCTCCCGGGACGGCGTAGGTGTCGGCGGAAACGGTGTCGTAATTGCTGAACTCTCCACCGTCTACGGAAAGATAGATGTTGTAGTAAGCTAATGTGCTGGCGGCGTTCTCCGGCTCCGTCCAGGTGAAGTCCAGATAACAATCGTCGTCGATGCCATCGAACTTGACCTGGGCCCGGCAGCGAGAGACCGGGAGGGCCAGGATCAGAAAGATGCCCGCGGCAATGAGCCATCTCGCCGCCAGGAGCGGGCATCTGTGCTTCCAAAGAATGCTGATGTGTATCATTTCTCCCTCTTTGCAAGCTTCCTGTGATAGTGAACTGCGTGCCCTTAGAATTTTGCCAAAAATCATGCTTTTTGCCTCCTGCGTTTAAAATTCAGCTCGCAAGACTTAGGCCAGTTTTCCGGAAAGAGGGAGAGTTTTTTAAAAGGTTTCTCAACCAGCTTTTTTTGCAGGCAGATAGGCGGCTCCGAAGCCGGCGATGTACACAGGTTCGTTCGTCCGGGCAGCCACCAGCTGTGAGCAAGTTTTATTCAAAAAGTATGATCAAGGGAGAGGTTCCTGACGCTCTGGTTTTATTTCTCGTTCGTTGTTGTGGAGTTAAGCTATGTTTATTGGGCCTGTTGGATATTTCCGGGGGCTGATAGATTCCCGAAAGAGGGCAGGAGAGGCTCTGATCAAATATTGAGCAGAGCCGGGGCGTTTGAACAGGCTGTTTCCCAGGACCGGGGAAGGGGAAATCGGGCTGGATTTGGCATACAAGTTGCAAACAGATAAGACGAACAGTTTATAGTGTTTTGAATATGAGAAAAAGGGAGAGAGTAAAGCCAAAAAAGACTTGACAAGAAACGGACTTTCTGGTACAATTATAAAGTATCGATGTGTGTAGAAACCAGATCCATCTACCCAAAGAGAAGGTAACGGGCATCGCTATATTTTGATCTTACTTGGCCGGTTCCGGGTTTGTGGGGGAGTATAGGTGTAATTCTTTGTGATCGGCAGCGTTACTCCATCAGAGAGCTTCCAGAGAGCTTCCGGCATGATGAGCGCTGGGCCACACCCAGAGATCCGGGCGGTTTTTTAGATACCGGCCAAAGGCCGAATTATAACTTTTTCGTTGAGGAGCAGGCGATGAAAACAAGGGGGTATTGTTTTGCCTTTTTGGGGCTGCTGCTTGCCGGGCTCATGATCTCTGCCCCATCTGTCTATGCGCTGACCAACAGAGAGCCGGCTGAAGTGGTGTTAGAGTACCGGGATCAACTGGACGGATTGGTGAAGCTGGACGTGGACATCGATAATGTCGTGGGCAATGTGGTCACCGTCTATGTGACCCCGGAGGAGTTAGAGACGATCCGGGCCAGAGGATTAAAGATCTACTGGATCCCCAACCGGGCCAAGATCTATGCCGACAGCTTGTGGCAGGCCACCAAGGGGACTGCCGATCTCATGGCCGCCTATCACACCTACGAGGAGCTGACCGCCGATCTGGACAGCATCGCCAGTGCCCATCCCACCCTGTGCCGCCTGGATAGCATCGGAACCGGCGCTGATCCTGACTCTACCAGAGTCCTTTGGTTCATGAAGATCAGCGACAACGTAGATCAGCAGGAGGACGAGCCGGAATTCAAGTACATCTCCACCATGCACGGCGACGAGCCGGTGGGCACGGAGATGTGCCTGTACCTGATCGAGTACCTGATGGATAACTATGGCAGCGACTCCCTGGCCACCTTTTTAGTGGACGAGACCGAGATCTGGATCATGCCCATGATGAACCCGGATGGCAACGCGGCCCATTCGCGCTATAACCACGATGGCGTGGATCTCAACCGCAACTTCCCCGACTTCATCACCGACACGACAAACACCCCCGCTGGCCGCGCGCCGGAGACCCAGGCGATCATGCTGTGGGAAGAACCTCAAACCTCCATCCTCTCGGCCAACATCCACACCGGCGCCCTGGTGGTCAACTACCCCTGGGACTCCACCCATGACTTCAACCCGGACGACACCCTGTTCGAAGAAATATCTTTGACCTATTCCAGCTATAATCTTCCTATGTACACCGGCTCCTTCCCTCAGGGGATCGTGCGTGGCTCCGAGTGGTACATCATCCACGGCGGGATGCAGGACTGGAACTACTACTGGATGGGCTGTAACGAGGTGACCCTCGAGCTGTCGAACAACAAATGGCCCCCCGCCTCCACCCTGCCCGGCTTCTGGGACGACAACCGCGAGTCCATGCTGCACTATATGGCCAGGGTGCACGACGGCGTGCGCGGTCTGGTCACCGACGCCTCTTCCGGGGACCCGCTGGATGCCACCATCACCGTGGAGGGCATCGACCAGGAGGTCTACACCGACCCCGATGTGGGTGACTACCACCGCATGCTCCTGCCCGGTACCTATACGCTGAACTTCGCCGCCGAAGGGTATTCTCCTCAGACCATCCCCAATGTGGTGGTGGTCTCCGAGAGCACCACGGTGCTCGATGTCGAGTTCTATGCCGCGGTGCTGGGGCACATCTCCGGCACGGTGACGGAGGCGGGCAC
>DAOVRJ010000178.1 GCA_030628225.1 Candidatus Zixiibacteriota bacterium
CCGTCCCTCTCGCCTTTCACCAGGATCCAGGATCGAGGATCAAGGATCGGTTCTTCTTTTCCCAACTCTCCAAACTCTCATAACTCTCTTAACTCTTTTCCCGATACTGCCGCAGCACCTCGAAGACCACGGCCCCGAAGGCCACGGCCACGTTCACCGAGTTCTTGAAACCCCACATGGGAATCTCCACGATCTCGTCGGACATCTCCAGGACCTCCCGGGATACGCCCAGGGCCTCATTGCCCACCACCAGGCAGACGGGGCTGGGATAGGCGATCTGGTGAAAGGGCTTGCTGACATCGGTGACCTCCAGGCTGATCAGCTTGATTTTCCGCCTCTTCATTTTCTCCACGGCCTCTGCCGTTGTGGGGCAATGCTCCCAGGGCACATAGTCCAGGGCTCCCAGGGCTGTTTTGATGATCTTCGGGTTTGGGGGATGGGCCGTGATCCCGCAGAAAAAGATCTTCTCTATGCGGGCGCAGTCGGCGGTGCGCACGATGGAGCCCACGTTGAAGGCGCTGCGCAGATTGTCCAGGATGGCATAGACGGGATGGCGGGGGAGCTTGCGGAACTCCTCGGGAGAAAGGGGAGAGTCGTTGGTTTTCACCTGAAAATTGGTTTCCATCATGGTTTCACTCGTTCATCTAAAAGCCGGGACAGCCTGGCCATGTTGCCCGGCGACCAGCCCAGGGCCTGGCGCCAGACCAGGTCGCTCTCCATGCACAGGTAGACGAAGACGTCCGGGTCGTGCTCCTTGATCCAGGTGTTCAGCTTGCGGAACATCCGTGTGCGGATAGGTCTGAAATACCGGGGCTTGCCGTCTTTTCCGGGGAAGAGCTCCCCCAGGACGATCTCGCTCTGCGGATGCCGGCGGCGGATGATCTCCTCCAGCTGCGGTGGATATCTCAGCGCCCCCAGGCTGATCCAGGCGATGGCCTGCGGGTCGACGTGCTGAAAGATGGCCTCCACCACCCGGCGGTAATCCTCCTCCCAGCCCGGGTAATCGATGAGCGGATCGAAGTGAAAGCCGATCCGGTATCCCGCCCGATAGCAGCGCCGGGCGGCCTGCAGACGCTCTTTGACCGGGGGGGCGCCATGTTCTTCCTTTCGGACCACCGGCTCAGCGTTAAGGGACCAGGAAACCACCGTGCGCCCGGCGTGCTCAAGGTCCATCAGGTCTTCTACGTTGGTCGTCTTGGTCTTCAACTCCAGGATGGCGTTGGATTTGTCGGCGAAATAGGGAACCAGTAGCCGGGCGTGCCCAAAGCTGGGGTCCAGGCTGAGGCTGTCGGTTAGCTCGCCGGTGCCCAGGCGGTAAAATTCGTCCTGGCCGGATGATAGAAAACTGTCCAGCTGGGCCATCAGGTCGTCCAGATTGGCGTAGACCGTCAACAGAGGAATGGTCAGATAGCCCTGCAGGATGCAGTAGGTGCAGTCCAGGTCGCAGTTGGTGGCCGCGTTGATGATCCGGTATCCGCAGCAGATATAGTTTTTCGTGCCCGGGCACCGCTTGATGAAGGGTCCCCGCTGGCGGGCGATGAGCAAGGAGCGTTTTCCGGCCGCGATGGGGTCGGGTTCCCCCCGAAGAGCATCGACGGCCTGTTGGGGTTGGGAGACTATCTGCACGGGCACCGAGGGCCACCGGTCAAGCAGCTTTCGGGTGAAGGGCAGATCCCGGATGGATCGCTCCACGAAAATCTTTTGTGGCCGGAAAATCTCGGTACCCATGGGCTACTCTTGATCCCGGAAGGTGATCTCCAGTAATTCGGCCAGAGCAGAGCTCTCGGCCATGGCCGCCAGAGCCTTTTGGGCAGCGGCCAGCTGCTCCCGGCTGCGAAAGGTGATTGTCAGCCGGTAGTCCTGGCCCTCGAAGAAGGGCGATGCCGTCAGGCTGAGATGAGCGGGAAGCCGCAGCTTTTTCTTGATCTCCTCGAACTCGTCTGCCGCCCGAGAAAGCCGCGGATAGCGGCGTCTGATCAGCAATTCCCGGACCCTCTTGGCCCGGATGGGCACCTGGACTTGGGGGTCTTGCACCAGCGATGTGATTTGCGGGTCCCCGAGAAGCTCGTTTATGGAGGTTTTCCCCTTAAGAGACAGGTCGCGCAGCAGGGACAGGAACTCGCGTTGCCGGTTTTTGCCCAGAACCAGGGCGGTGAGCAGCTTGCCGAAGGCCAGACGATCCTCAGGGGAGAGGGTCAATAGTTGCTGGGCCGTGGCGATGGATATTTTGCCGGCTGCCAGATCTTGCTTGATGGGCTCCTCCAGGCGGGCCAGAGACAGATAGAGGTCCAGCGTTTTGGGATCGGAGCCCAGGCCCAGGGCCGGGAGATGATCTTTGAGCATCTCCTCTCTGCTCAGCCGGAACTGACCGGCCAGCTTGTCTAAGGCCAGGGATTTTTCCACCACGTTGAGCGAACGGGTGCCCAGGTTCTCGTGCAGCCCCCGGAGAAAGAGCTTCAGCTCGTTTTCCGCGGATGCCAGATGGGCGATGACCTTTTCGAAACCCAGCGCCTCCAGGACCAGCAGCCGTTTGTACCCGCAGACGATCCGGTACCGGCCGGACCGGGGGATCTTCTGCAAGATGGGTGGCTGCTGGATGCCCACCCGGGCGATGGATTCTCGCAGCGACTGCAGTTCCGGGGCGTAGGTGATGACCAGGGTGCGGTCGCGGAGATCCACGGCTTCCAGGGGGATCTCCGGCAGCTGCATTGGCATGATCGGGCCTTTCTTTTGCTCAGATGACGCGCTCACGGCGACCTCGAGTAGTGTGCGGCGATATCGAGAAACTGACCGGCCAGCTCTTCTTTCCCGCGCTTGCGGCAGCCGTTGGCCAGGATCTGGCACTTCTGTTGCAGACAGGCGATGGCCGTCTTGCGGATGTGATCATCCAAGTCCCGGTGGTCCAGCAATTTGCGGATCGCCTGCACCCGGTACCGGTCCAGGCCCCAGTGTTTTTTGGAAAGCTGATCGGCGTGCCCCCCTCTTTTGACGATCAGGGGCCGGTCGATGAGCATGATCGGATAGTGCAGGCCGATGCGCAGCCACAGGTCGTAGTCCTCGCAGGCGGGCAGTGATTCGTCGAACAGGCCCACCCGGCAAAAAACCTCCCGGGCGATGAGCACAGAGGAGGGGCTGACGATGCACAGGGGCAGCATCTTCTCCAGTATCCAGCCGGAGTGCTTGCCATGCTTCTTGCGGGGGTTGACCCGCACCCCCCGGCGGATCCAGATCTCCTCGGTGTAGCAGACCTTGACCGTATGATCGCGCTCCACCAGGTCCATCTGGGCGGCCAGTTTGTTTTCTTTCCACAGATCGTCGGAATCCAGAAAGGCCAGATAGCGTCCCCTGGCCCGGCGGATCCCGGCATTCCGGGCGCTGCTGGCTCCGCGGTTGTCCTGACCATACAGGCGGATGCGGTCCCCGTAGGGAGCCAGCCGGTCGACGGTGTCGTCAGTGGAGCCGTCGTCGATGACCAGCAGCTCGAGATCGGTGTAGCTCTGGGCCAGCACCGAGTCAACCGCCTCCGTTACCACGTGGGCCCGGTTGTAGGTGGGGATGACGACGCTGACCGTGGGAGTTTTCGGTGGAATGAGCGGACCTCCGGGAAAATGTGCTGAGAAAAAGGCATCAAGCAGTTCGGGTGGTCGTTTTCAGGGCCGCTCCAAAATTAGCACTATGCTTGGAGGATATCAAGTTCTTTTTCAAGATTCGAGGTGGGAGTGGGATGAGAAGTGGCAGTCGGCAGTAAGTGAAATGCAGAATGAAAAATGAAAAGTGAAAAATGCAAAATATTAAGAGTAAAAAAAGCCTTTCCCGAATCCCGAACCCCGATTTACGACTCTCGACTCTCGAATCTCGAAAACCCCCACGAGCACGTGTTTAACCTAACCCTCTCAGTCCAACCGAACTCCCGCCTCCCGGTACAGCCCCTCCAGCTCGGCGATCTTATCCTCGATGAGCCGGAAACAATCGCTCAAAAGCCCTCGGTCTCCGATGTCCAGTCCCAGAGTCTCCTGGATCATCTGCGGCGCAGGACGATCGAAGCTGTGGCCGACCATCCGCAGATAGTTATCCACGAACCGGGGATTTTTCTGCAGTTCCTGGAGGACCTTCAGGGACAGGGCACTGGAGATCACATAGTTCACGTTGTACATGGGCACGGTGTAAAAGTGATGGATCACGTTCCAGATTCCCTGGTACTCGGGATGGATCTGGTAGTAGACGTTGTACTTACTGCCCATTTCCCGGCAGAGGGCGTCGAGCTCATCGGCCGTCTTCAGCTGATCGGCGGCCACCTGCTCATAAATGGTGGCTTCCAGGTCGGCGATGAAGTTGAGCGACAGAACGCGGGTGGCTTTTTTCAGAAACTCCTCCAGGAAGTAGATCTTCATCTGCAGATCCCCGGCCCCTCTATACAGATGGTCGATTAGCAGAAGCTCGTTCAGGATGGCCACGGTCTCGGTGACGTAGTTGGGGCCATCGTAATAAAGGGGCTCAGTTCCGGCATTGGCCAGGATCTTGTAATGAACGGCATGCCCGGCCTCGTGGGCCATGGTAGTTACACCCCCCAGGTATCCCTCATAGGCAAAGCAGTAAAACTGCCATGCGGCACCGGCATATCCGTAGGCGAAGGCCCCGGGAGTGCGGTTCTCGCCGGACACCACGTCCAGCCGCCCCTGATGGGGATCGAGCAGGCTGGCCAGCTCGTCGTGATACTCCTGGCCCAGAGGGGCCAGGGCCTCCATGATCAGATCTGTGGCCTGGCGGATATCCCAGCGGGGCTTCTCAAACCCCCTGGGCACCACCGACCTGTCCCAGGTGTACACGGTGTCGTAGCCGGTGGCCGCTTTGATGCCCTTCTGATGGAGAAGCTGAAATTTCTTGTTCAGCCCGGCGTGCTCGGCGATCTGGCCGTAGAGGTTGTTCACCTGGTCGTAGGTGAGGAACAGGTTGAAGTATTTCGACTCGGCGTAGTTCTGGAACCCGCGCATCCGGGCCAGCTTGTTTTTCGTCCGCACGCTTTTTTGGAGGGCGAAGGCGTAGATGTCGCGGTGGGTGTTCATGTTGCGGAAATACCCCTGCCAGGTATCCTGGCGAATTACCCTGCTGGTGTCGTTGATCAGGCGGGAGTAGTTCAGGTTCACGTTCAGGGTCTCGCCCGGCACAGGAACCAGGTCTGGAAACTGGGTGCGATCGACGCATTTCTGATAGAGCTCCTCCACCCAGGGGTTCAGGTAGGGGTCC
>DAOVRJ010000007.1 GCA_030628225.1 Candidatus Zixiibacteriota bacterium
ATCACCAGATACAGGAGGGTCAAGATGCTCTCCGAACCCCCGGAGTAATATAAGATACCCGTCGCCAGGATCACATCTATACTCAGCTGAATATAGATGGAGATGACCGGGGCGATCTCCCACTTTACGGCCAGCCAATAGAGGGCTGAGATGAGGTAGGTGAATGCCAGCAGCCCATAGATGGGAAAAAGGGGGAAAGCCGGGGACCTGCCGGCGTAAAGAACGACAACCGTTCCCAAAATCAGAGTGACCAGGACAAGCCGGAAGATCATCAATACATAAATGGATCTGACGTTGTTCCCCTGTACGTTTTTGACGAACATGATGACGAGTATCCTATTTGATGACGCTGATGAGATCGAACATGGGCAGATACATGGCGACGAGAATACCGCCGATGATGACACCCATGAAAACCACTATGATCGGCTCCAGTACAGAGGTGAGCGCCGCCACGGCAGCATCGACCTGCTCGTCGTAGAAATCGGCGATCTTGGTGAGCATGCTGTCCAGTTGCCCTGTCCGCTCCCCAATGGCCACCATCTGCGTTACCATGGGCGGGAAAACTCCCGATTCCTTCAGCGGCTCTGAGATGGTCTGCCCCTCGGAGATGCGCTGCCGTGACTTGTTCACCGCCTCCTGGATCACGGCATTCCCCGCCGTCTTGGCGGTGATGCTCAGGGAATCCAGAATGGCCACCCCGCTGGAAAGCAGGGTGCCCAGCGTTCTGCTGAACCGAGAAATAGCGCTTTTTCTCAGCAAGTTGCCGAAAACAGGCAGTCTGAGCAGCAGCTTGTCGATCTTGAACCGACCGGCCTTGGTGCGATAGATAAAGCGCAGAGCAACGACCAGAGCGCTGACCAGTCCGATGAGTGGGAGAAAGTAGCTCTGCAGCAGGGCACTGGCAGCCAGCACAACCCGGGTGGGAAGGGGTAGGGTTCCGCCAAAATCACCGAAGAGCTTGGCAAAGGTGGGCACAATGGTAGTCAACATGAAGACGGTTCCCCCAATGGCCACCAGACTGATCAGGGCAGGATAGACCATAGCACCCCTAATTTTTCTCTTCAGAGAATCGGCCTTCTCCAGGTATCCGGCCAACCGCAGCAGTATGCCATCCAACATCCCCCCTAGCTCTCCGGCCTCAACCAGGTGGACGTAGAGGGAAGTAAACACTTTGGGGTGTTTGGCTAGAGCCTCGGCCAGGGTCTTGCCGCCCTGCACGGAATCGGCCACTTGACCGATGATCTTGCGAAAGTGCTCTTTAGTGGTCTGCTCCTGAAGAGTTTGCAAGCACTGCATGATGGGCAGGCCAGCGTTGATCATGGTGGCAAACTGCCGGGTGAAGATGGACAGATCTCCGCCGCGCACCTTGGACAGTAAACTCAGATGGATCTGAAGCATTTTGCGCTGAGCCGAGGTCATCAGTATTCCCTGTTTGCGGAGAATCCTGGTTAACTCCTCCCGGCTTGCCGCCACCAGTTCTCCGGAGACCTGACCATTAAGGCGACTTCTTCCTTGATAAGCATAGGTGGGCACTTTACCTCCTCAAGCGGGAAAAGGCCAGCTCCCGCTTTCATCAAAAGGGAAATCATCTCCCCCTTGCCGCTGTCCGCCAGGGCTGGATGGATTTGCCCTGGGATTCCGGTCCGCCAGCGGACAGCATTTCCTCCAGTTCATCGGGCCTGGAGCTACACTGCAGGGCGTCATTCATGGCTACCTCCCCGCTCTGACACAGCTCCATCAAAGACTGGTTCATGGTCCGCATCCCGTATTTTGTGCCGGCCTGGATCAGGCTGTATATCTGATGGGCCTTTTGATCTCGAATCAGGGCCCTGATAGCCGGGGTGCAGATCAGAATTTCCAAGGCCATAGCGCGCCCCCCACCGATCTTAGGCAAAAGCTGCTGGGAAATGATCCCTTCCATGACAAAGGACAGCTGCGTCCTCACCTGAGATTGCTGGTGGGCGGGAAAGGAGTCCACAATTCTGGTGATGCTCTGATCGCAGGAATTCGTGTGCAGAGTGGCCAGGGCCAGGTGTCCAGTCTCGGCGATCCTCAGGGTGGTCTCCATTGTCTCCAGATCACGCATCTCGCCGATGAGCACCACATCCGGGTCCTCACGCAGGACATATTTCAAGGCATTGCTGAAGGAATCGGTGTCCTCGTAAACCTCCCGCTGGTTGATGATGGATCGATTGTGCTGGTGCAAGAACTCAATGGGATCCTCCACGGTGACCACGTGAGCGCTTCTATGGCGATTGATCCTATCCAACATGGCCGCCTGGGTAGTGGATTTTCCACTTCCCGTGGGACCGGTCACCAGCACCAATCCACGAGGCTTCAGGGCCAATTCAGCGATGACCTTGGGCAAACCCAGCTCCTCAAAGGAGGGGATGGCGAAAGGGATCTGCCGTATGGCCATGGCCACACATCCCCTTTGCAGGAAAACATTACCCCGAAACCTGCTTAGCTTCTCAATGCCGAAAGACAGATCGAGTTCCCGGGCCTCCTCGAATTTTTTCTTCTGATTTTCCGTGAGCACGCTGAAAGCCAGCCGCTGGGTGTCGGCCGGGCGCAGAATCTCGTGCTGGGAATGAACTAACTCGCCGTCGATGCGAAATACCGGCGGCACACCAACGGTCAGGTGAAGATCCGACGCGTTCCTCGTCACTATCTCCTCAAGCAGCTCTCGTAGGGTAATCATCCTCATCACCTCATTGCCAGGTTGTCGAAAGAAAGATCATTCGCCCACTGTCTCCCGTATCACCTCTTCCACGGTGGTAATACCCTGCCTTAATTTCTCCATAGCGGCGTCCCTCAGGGTGAGCACATGTTCCTGGACCATCTGCTTGCGCAGCTCCCGTATGGAGGCCTCTTTCACAATCAGCTCCTTCATCTTGGCAGACATGGGCAGGACCTCGTAAATTCCTAATCGTCCCGAAAATCCCGTGTTATGGCACTCTTCACAGCCGGAGCCATGAAAGGTATCCATGTTTTTGACCTCCTGGGGAGAGAAACCCAGTTGTTCTAAAAACTCGCCGAGCTCTGCGGTTGGCTCATCTTTCTGCTTGCAGCGCGGGCAGATTTTGCGCACCAGGCGCTGGGCGACGATGAGATTCAGGGAAGAAGAAACCAGAAAGGGCTGTATCCCCATATCTACCAACCTGTTAATTGTGCTGGGAGCATCGTTGGTATGCACGGTGCTCAGCACCAGATGCCCGGTCAGGGCCGCTCTGATAGCAATCTCGGCCGTCTCCAGATCTCGGATCTCCCCCACCATGATGATGTTCGGGTCCTGGCGCAGAAAAGCTCGCAGCGCCGAGGCGAAAGTCAGGCCGATCTCGGGGTGCACATGAACCTGATTGATGCCCTCCAGGTGATACTCGACCGGATCTTCGGCGGTCATGATATTCACATCCGGCTTGTTGATCAAGGTCATGGCCGAGTACAAGCTGGTGGTCTTTCCGCTACCCGTGGGCCCTGTGACCAGAACGATGCCATACGGTTTCTGGATGGCCGTCTGAAAATCAGCAAGGGCCCTTTTCTCGAATCCCAGGTCGGTCAGGTCCAGCATCAGATTGGTGGGATCCAGAATTCTCATCACCACTTTCTCGCCGAAAATGGTGGGCAGCGTTGACACGCGTATGTCCACGTTCTTGTTGCCCATCTTCACCTTGATCCGACCGTCCTGAGGAATACGTCTTTCGGCAATATCCAGCTCTGACATGATCTTGACTCGCGAGACGATGGCTGCTTTCAGCCGATAGGGCAATGGAGACATATCCATCAGAGTGCCATCGATGCGGTATCGAACACGGAGGACCTGCTCATGGGTCTCGATATGAATGTCGCTGGCGCCCTTGCGGATGGCGTCGGAGATGATCCCATTGACTAGCTTTACCAGAGGAGCTTCCTGAACGGCGCTTTTCAGCACCTGAAGATCGGGTATCTCCTCCCCCTCCCTCTCCTGCACGAGCTCCAGTTCTTCATCAACGATGTCTTTAACGATCTCGGCTAGCTCGTCTCCCAACTGGTAGTATTTCTCTATGGCCTTCTGGATGGAGCTCTCGGCGGCGATTACCGGAACAATCTCACATCCGGTGACGAACTTGAGGGCATCCAGAACGAAAATATTTCCGGGATCCGAGACGGCCACGGTGAGGGAGTTCCCATCAAGATCCACGGGGATGGCGTTGAACTTCTGGGCCATCTCCACGGGCACCATACCCACCACCTCGGGGTCCAGCTCCATCTGTGAAAGCTTCATGGCCCCCACGTTGAGCTGCCGGCCCAGAACCTCGATGATCTCCTCTTCGCTCTCGATGAAACCCAATTCCGCCAGATTCTCGCCGAGCTTCCCTCCCAACTCCACCTGACGCTCCAGGGCCTGATCCAGCTGCTGCCGGTTGACGACCCCCTCGGAAACAAGCATTTCTCCCAATTTCTTGCCCAAAGAAATTCCTCCCTCTTCTCTATTTCCAGGAACTTCACCAGTTCAGAGAACGAAAATACCGTACTAAAAAAACCACCAGTGCCAACAACACAATTAGCCACACCGTATTGGCTACACGAGAGGGGCGAATGCGCCGAGCACGGCGAAAATCAAACCGCTTTTCGCCCTCCTTTGATGCCTTCCTGCGGCTGCGCAGGGTAAATTCTCCACGTCTGGACTTGTTAAGAAATATCATGACCCCTATTTCTGGACAAATGCGCCCTGCCGCGAGAAGCTGGCTAAAAGCTGGCAGGCTCTATCCTGAACGTTTTCGGCCAGGCTTGTGGGAACAGTATAGTTGTTGACGATCATGGAAAAAATGAACATCTCGCCATCGAGGCTGTAGGCATATCCCGAAAGGGCTCGCACCCGATCCACATAGCCGGTTTTGGCCCACACCTTTCCCTGAGCGGCGGTATTGCGCATGCGCAAACCGATGGTTCCGTCAACCCCGGCCAGGGAAAGGGAGTCCCGAAAGTGCTTAAAAAACCTGTGTCTGGCCATATGGCTCAGCAGAGTAACCACCTGCCGGGGAGTGACAAAATTGTGCCGGGACAGGCCAGAACCATCCACCATAATGAACCGGCTGGGGGAAATGCCCAGTTCCGACAAAGTCTCTTTGACCAGCTGAACCCCGCTGGAGAAACTCCCCTGGCCCCGGAAGATCGTCCCCATGGTTTTCAACAATTGCTCGGCATAGAAGTTCTGGCTCTTCTTGTTGATCACTGCGATTATCTGCGCCAGGGGTGGAGAAGTATAGCTGACCAGCGAAGGCCAGCTCTGCTGGTAATCGGCCAAGCTCGACTTGTCCAGCTCATCGATATCCCGGGCCTGGCCAACCACACCTATGCCCCGGGAAATCAACACCTCCCTGAAGACCGTGGCGGTATACAGGGTGGGATTGTGCACGGTGACCCAACCCTCGTACCCCTCACCCTCCAGGGCCATACACCCCGTCAGAGTCACCACATTGGTTCCCTGATGCCGGTGAATCTCCCACTTTTCCTCCCAAGAATGACGACAGGTTTTCAGATTGTTGTTAACCGTGATATAGGAGGTGACCGGATTCAGCTCCACGCCAGCCGGATCGCCCACGTGCTCTCCAGGGATGACTTTAATGTCCACACAGTTATCGTTAAAGGACAGGCCACTTATCTGAGCTGCATACCAGTCGGTCTGATAATCCCAGGCCCAGCCTCTTCCCAGAGCTTGATCGTCGAGATAATCGTCGTCGCCGATGATATCGCCGGCGATGATCCGTACACCCCGGGAGGCCAGGCTCTCTGCCCAGGCCTGGAGAGTGGCCGTGATCTTTCCTCCGTTAAATCGTCCTGAAATTGTGGGATCACCGAAACCCATGACCAGCAGCGAGCCCTGAAGGGTCCCGGCATCATCTATCTCTCCCAGGCCATACACTTGAGTGTGGTAGCAAAATTCCGGGCCCAGTTTCAAGAGGGCCACCGCCGTGGTGAATAGCTTTATGTTAGAGGCCGGGACAAAAGACTTGTTTTGCTGATGGCTAAAAACAACCTCTCCTGTGTCCGCCGATTGAATGAGCACACCCCAAAAGGCGTTGCCGAAGGCCGGGGTGTCGAACAGCTCCTCTAACTGCTCTCGCAGCCGGATCAGGGGATCCGCGGGCAAGCCACGGTGGACAAAAGGACGGCCACAACCGGTCACGAGTAACACGGCGGCCACGGCCACAGGGAACCATTTGCGGATCATACCCCTGCCCCCATTCCCGAGGAAGCCACCACCCCAATCCCAGGTCTTTCCGGCAGAATCAGCCTCCCGTCCACCACACCCACCCCCGAGTACGGATCTTTCTCGATGAGCAGATGGCCGTCCAGGTCGGTGTAATCGACCAATGGAGAAAGGTGGGCCGCCGCCGTGATGGCCAAAGAGGTCTCCACCATGCAACCCAGCATCACCGTAAAATCAAGGGCTCTGGCCACACAGATCATGCGTAGCGCCTCCCTTAACCCCCCGCACTTCATCAGCTTGATATTGATGCCGTGGGCGCAGCCGACCAGCGAGGGAATATCCGCGGCAGTACGCACGCTCTCGTCCAAGATGATGGGCACATCCACCCTCTTTTTCAGCCAGCGCAGACCTTCCAGATCATCAGCAGCCAAAGGCTGCTCAACGAGTTCAACGTTGTATTCCCGCATGGCTGAGATCTTTTCCAAGGCCTCCTTCGCTGTCCAAGCGGCATTGGCATCAACGCGGATGCTCGCCTGGCTCACCTGGCGTATGGCCTCCACAATCTCCACATCCCGATGAGTGCCCAGCTTGATTTTGAGCATGGGGACATCGCCCAGCTCACGCGCCTTCGCCTGCATGCTCTCGATGGTGTCCAGGCCCACGGTCACCGAGGTCTGTGGAGTTTTCCCGGGATCTAAACCCAAAATACGGTAGAGGGGCAGATCAACTATCTTGCCGACGATGTCATGCATGGCCATGTCCACCGCTGCCCTGGCCGCCGCCTCCGCCGGAAAATGTCCAGCCATCTCAGAAGAAATGGCCTCCAGGGCGAAAGGATCGCTGCCCAACTTACCGGCCATACTATCCAATACCCGGGTCACCGTCCGAGCATCCTGGCCGTAGAAAGCGGACGGGGCAGCCTCTCCCCAACCCTCTATCCCCTGGTGCTGTACTCGGCAAATCACGTTCTGCCGGGAGTCGCTGGACTCTCGGGCAGTCCGAAAAGTATGTTTCAATCTCAGGGAAATGATCTCGTAGCTCAGCTTCATCATGGCAATCTCACGTCAGTTGACCTCAGAAATAAAAAGAGCTGCAAAATGTGTGCCTCAATAGACCATCCGCCTGTTTTTTTGTCCCCCGCTTTCCCTCGAAGCAAAGTGAGACAACGTACTCCCCTGACCGAGAAAGCCAACTATGCCGGCCCTAGCAGCACTTTTTCAGCAGATTGCAAAAACCATTTGCAGATTGCAAAAATTCCTTTTCCAGGCTGCTCAACAAGCCCCCTGGGGCATTCAGAATACCCCCAGGAGCTGATAAACTCCTTGTCCGGCAAAAAGTGTGCTGAAAAAACGCACAAATGGGTGAATATATCCCCACACCAGAGATCGACCCAATAGAATCAGGGCTAACAGCAATGGTGGTCCCCACCGTTCCAGCCGTCGAAAAACCTGCCTGTGTGAGGCCGGCAGAAGACCCGCCAGAATCTTGCTTCCATCCAATGGAGGCACGGGAATCAGGTTAAAGGCCGCCAGGATCAGGTTGATTACCATCCCCCAGACCAGAATGATCAGCACAGCTCCCATGATCGGTCCACATGCAGCAGACATGGTGAGCCTGAGAAGCAGTCCGCAACCCATGGCACCGGCCATGTTCGCCATCGGCCCAGCCAGGGCGACCCAAATCATGCCCACCCTGGGATTGTTGAAGTTATCGGGGTTTACCGGTACCGGCCGGGCCCAGCCGACGCGAACCAGAAAGATCATCAGCGTGCCAAGGGGATCCAAATGCCTCAGTGGGTTCATGGTTAATCGCCCGGCATAACGGGGGGTCGGGTCACCCAACCGATCGGCCACCAGGCCATGGGCATATTCATGGATCACCAGGGCGAAGAGGATGGCCGGGGCCAGTAAAATCAACTCGGCTAGCCGCTCCCACACGGTCTCTCTCCCTATTGCTTTCTTGCCTGTACGAGCCTGGCGGCCAAATCCAGCTCTGCAGACCGGTCCCTCAGGTGGCCGTCCAGCTTGGCCATGAGTATCCTACTCAGTATCCGGTTGTAAACGGCACCCTGGATAAGACCCATTTTCTTGAGATCATCTCCCCCGATTTCCAGGTGTATATCCCGAAGATGAACCAGATAATAGACGATCCTACCGGCAACGGCCCTGCTCTGGGACCTGGCCATAAGATAGATCAAGACCTCAGGTCGCAGAGAATGGAGCAACCGGTACAGCTCGCTGTTGGGTGGCCGGCGCGCAGAGCCGAGAGGTTCACACACCTCATCCTCGGCCCGGCGTGCCTGGCGGAGACATTCCCGGGCCTTGCGGTGCAAACTGAGCCGTGTCGCCAGCCTCTCCATCTCCGGAAAGGGCAAACCCGAGAACAGGCCCACCAGGAAAACGATCCAGCACTCCAACGAGACTTCTGGCCTCAGGCTCTCCAGCCAGCGCAGGCGATCGTAGATCCGTTTCAGGAGCCGAGAGAGCCCGGCGGTCACCTCCAGATCAGGGCTCAGGCTGTTCAGAACTTCCAGGCGACCCAGGCGGTTAATGGCCGGGATGGGGTTTTTCTCCCTTAGGAGGATGAGAATCTCCTCTCGAAGACGCTGTCCGGAGATCCTGTCCAGCATGTGAGTCCGGGCCGCACTGCTCAACAGGTGCAGGGTTCGCCCATCCATGTGAAACCCATATCTGCCCACGAAGCGCACAGCCCTGATAATTCTGGTGGGATCTTCCACAAAGCTCAAATTGTGCATTACCCGAATAGTCTTGCCAAGCAGATCGCGCCGGCCACCAAAGGGATCAACCAGCTTGCCAGAGTGTCGTCCAGAGAGCTGGAGAGCCATGCTGTTGATAGTGAAATCCCGGCGATAGAGATCGTTGATCAGAGCACCGGGCACGATGGACGGCAAGGCACCGGGGCTTTTATATCTCTCACAACGGGCTGAGACCACGTCGATTTTCATCTTTCCGGGAAGGATCATCAAAGCCGTGGCAAACCGACGGTAAAAAACCACCTGTCCCCCATACCGAGACACAAACTCCTCGGCAAAGGCCATCCCATCCCCGGCTACCACGATGTCCAGATCCATATCAGGGAAGTTCAACAGCAGATCCCTTACGCACCCCCCCACCAGAAATACATCTACGCCCACCTGCTGACCCATTCGTCCTATCTGCCTCAGAACGCGCTGGACGCGAGGAGACATCCTCTTCCTCATCAGACCGCTCAGATTCTCGGTCCGGGCAGAAGAGGGCTGCCGCTCCGAATCGGCGCGGTGTCCAGATGGCCAGGCCCGCAGGAGATCTGATCGAGAAATCATGCCCATCAGGCCTCCTGGGCCCAGCACCGGCAGGTGTCCGATCCTGTTTTCCGCCATCAGCCGGTGCATTCTGGCAAAGGAGGTGCCGGGCCTCACGGTGATGGCCGGACTGGACATGAAATCGTTCACCGGCTCCGAGCCCAACCGATGCTCCAGGGCTTTCTCCACATCCCAATGGCTGATCACGCCCACCACCTGATCTCCATCCAGAACCGTGAGGCAGTCCACATTCAGCTGATGCATCTTTTGCTGACAGATTTGCACTGATGCCCGGGCGGAGATAACATCGGCCGAGCCGCCCATGATGTCTATCGCCCTGGGCTGCCGTTGGACAGAAGGAGAGCCATGATGGTCATCAGGTCTCATGGAACCTCATCCCCGAGGATGAAAGGTGCGGTGAACCTCCTTGAGATACTCCCGGTCCACATGGGTGTATATCTGGGTGGTGGAAATATCCACATGGCCCAGCATCTCCTGAACGGCTCTCAGGTCCGCGCCTCCCTCCAACAGATGTGTGGCAAAAGAGTGCCGTAGGGTGTGGGGGCTGACAGATTTCTTGAGGTTGGCCATCTCAACGTATTTTTTAAGGATTTTCCAAAACCCCATTCTTGACAATTTGTTACCTCTCATGTTCAAGAACACAAACTGCTCCGAGGTCCGGCCAGCGAGCCGGGGGCGCACCTCCCCGAGATAGCGCTCCACCCACTTTACAGCCTCTCCACCCACGGGAACCACCCGTTCCCGTAACCCCTTGCCCAGAACTCGAATAAATTGGACATCCAACAACAAGTTGGAGGTCTTCATGGCCAGCATCTCCGAGACCCGCAGGCCGGCGGCGTACATCAATTCCAGCATGGCCCGGTCCCTGATGCCCGCTGGTTTCGAGAGATCCGGCTGCTGGAGCAACCTCTCCACCTCAGACTGATGCAAAACCGAGGGCAATTTCTTCCATAGACGGGGAGCACGCAGGTGTTCCGTGGCATCTTTTTGGACCATATCCTCCGAGACCAGAAAACGGTGGAAGGATCGAATGGCGGAGAAATTCCTGGCCACCGAAGAGGGGGAAAGACCTCGCTGGCGGAGGGAGAGCAGGTGGGCGGATATCTGCTTGGACTCCACGGCCTCCAGGGAAGTGAACCCCCTGGAAATCAGAAAATGGAGATATCGACGAATGTCTCGCCGGTAGGCATCCACGCTGGCAGGCGACAGCCGGCGCTCTACCTGAAGATAGTGGATAAATTCAGCGAGAGATTTCTGCACCTCAATCGCCCCTCATCCGTGTCTGATAGATCCTCAACTTCCCTCTGCCCTCTCCCAACTTGTCCTTGATCATCGATTGGCGAAAAAAGGGTTTTCCTTCTTCTCGGTGCCGATGTTGGAGACGGGGCCATGTCCGGGATAGACTATCATGTCCTCATCCAGAACTAAAAGCTTGTTGCGCACTGAGGCCAGGAGGAGGTTGTAGGAAGCACCGGGAAAATCCCAACGCCCGACAGAACCGGCGAAAAGCGTGTCCCCGGTGAAAACCAACCCGTCGGAAACCAGGGAGATTCCCCCTGGCGAATGACCGGGAGTGTGGATTACCTTGAGCTTCAGCTCACCCACATTGATGATATCTCCATCATTCAGAAGACGATCTGCCGGCGGCGAGGTAACCGGGGTTACCATTAAATCGGAGAAATTCTTACGGGAGTCGATGAGCATCTCACTATCGGCGCGGTGAATGCAGATATCCGCCCCTGTACGCCTTTTGATCTGGCGATTCGCGGTGATATGATCCATGTGTCCATGGGTATTTATGATGTAGCGCACACGGGCCGTCAGCCCGTAAAGTACGGAGAGAATCAGCTCTGGACTACCTCCCGGATCGATAATCACCACCTCTTTTTCCTTCGCGGAGCCAAATATGTAACAGTTTGTTTCTAAATTACCTACGACGATTCTTTCGAGTATCACTTGACATCTCCAAAATCTATATTATGTTGGGAAAAATTATCTTCTGTCCGAAAAAAAGTGAACATATCCTCAGCTGAACGGGGCAGCCGTATGAAGGTATTCATGGACGCGCCGAGCCAGCTGCTGACCCAATCCCGGCACATCCCTCAGATCATCCACAGAAGAGGCTGTCACACGTCTCAGAGAACCAAAATGGCGGAGCAATAAGCGAATCCGTCTCTGGCCGATCCCCGGTATAGCCTCCAGCTCTGACCCCTGCATCCTGCGGCCCCTTAGCCGACGGTGATACTGAATGGCAAATCGATGGGCTTCATCCCGGATGCGTTGAAGTAACTTCAAAGCAGGAGAGGTCTTGGGTATCATGATGGCCTCAGACCGATCCGGGAGAAACACCTCATCCAGGCGTTTGGCCAGGCCCACAACGGGTAGTTCTCCTATCCCCAGATCATTCAAAACCTTACAAGCAGCAGAGAGCTGTCCCTTACCACCGTCCACCACCACCAGGTGGGGCAATCTTCTGTTCTCCTGCACAAGTCTTCGAAACCTCCGACCTACCACCTCCGCCATCATGGCGAAGTCATCCTGACCGCGAACAGACCTGATCTTGAATCGCCGATACTCTTTCCGGACCGGGCGGCCATCTCGAAATACCACCAGGGAGCCAACGGCGTCCTGTCCCTGGATGTTGGAGATGTCGAAGGCCTGGATATGGCGGGGTAGCTTTTTGATTCTCAGCTCTTTCTGCAAATCAGCCACCGGTTTGGACGATCGGGCCTTTTTCCCCTGACCTTCGCTCATGGCCTGGCGTAATAGAAGCTGGGCATTTTCCAGTGCCATTCTAGCCAGCCTGACCTTCCGTCCTCTCTGGGGAACCCGCAGGGTCACCATTTTGCCCCTCTTCATACGCAGCCAGCGCTCGATGAGGTCGATGTTCTCCAATCCGTGGGACAACAAAATTTCCCTTGGGATCAGGGTGGCATCCCCATAGTGCCGATGGATCAATGTGCTGAGGACATCCGCCGGATCGCTTACGGCGGACAGGGTGACATGGAAGTGCTGGCTAGCGATGATGGCCCCCTCTCGAATTTGCAGAATCACCCCGCAGGCGCGTCCATCCTGCGAGTCATAGGCCAGGACGTCGCAGTCGACCGCATCCGGGGAAACAAGCTTCTGTTTGCTTATCACCGCCTGCAGAGCGAACAGCTGATCCCGGAGCTGCGCGGCCAGCTCAAAATTCTCCCTCTCGGCAGCCTGGGACATCTGTCGCCGCAAAAGGGCATCCAGACGAGTCTTTTTCCCCGAGAGAAACAAACAAACCCCATCGATCATACACCGGTAATCCTCACGACTCACCATACCCTGACAGGGACCTGAACAGCGTTTGATGTGGTAATCAAGACACAGATGAACGGAACGAGGGCCGGAAAGAGAAAAAGAGCAGGTGCGGATGGGAAAAATCTTGCGCAGCGTCTTGATGGTGGCCCGCATGGCCTTCACGTTGGTATAGGGACCAAAATATCGGCTGCCATCCTGTCGCCTCCGGCGGGCGACCAGCAAACGGGGATAGGCTTCGCCAACGGTGATCTTCAAAAAGGGATAGCGCTTATCGTCTTTGAGATTGACGTTGTAGCGAGGACGGTGGAGCCGGATCAGATTGGCCTCCAGAATCAGGGCCTCAACTTCTGTCTCGGTCACCACCATCTCAAAATCGGCAACCCGTTGGATCAGCGCCCGAAGGCGGGGATGGGCGAGGGGGCCTTGGAAGTATGAGCGCAGCCGCTTTTTAAGAATCTTGGCCTTCCCAATGTAAAGGATTCTTCCGTTGTCGCTTTTGAGGATATAAACGCCTGGCTGGGAGGGCAGATGACTGAGTTTCTGACGCAGGTCCATAGGCATACCCGAGAGAGTCGAGAGGTTGTTCTATGGCCGTCGGGGGGTGGCGTCTGGCCTTGTCTCCCCCACGGACTCTTCTCCGGTCTTAACGACGTAAAATAGCACCTTCCTTTAGCCGAGTCAAGAAAAATGATAACTTGTATTTTGGGGTTGACAACTATCATCTGGGAGGATATATTGGGATAAAGAACTCGTTCATCCGGAGGGGAAAATGCCTACACATGCTTCAACCGCCAAACGCGTGAGGTCCGATAAAAAACGACGGTTGCGAAATCGAATTTGGAAATCCATGGTGAGGTCAGCGGAGAAAAAGGTTCGCCAGACCCAAGACAAAGAAGCGGCCCCGGAGAACCTGAGCAAAGCCGCCTCCTTGCTTGACAAAGCTTCGTCCAAAGGAGTGATGCACCGCCGAACGGCTTCTCGTCACAAGTCCAGACTGGCGAAAAGTGTAAACGCCATGGAGGCCAAGCCCGCAGAGAAGAGAAAGTAAAACTCAGAGGACTGTGGATCGTAAGATAGGCACTCGGATCAATCTTGGTCTGAGTGCCTGTTTTTGTGAGATGCTTTGATAGATTTCCATTTTTGACAATGGCGATGCTCAGGATTTTAACGATACCGTTCAAATCCGGAATGAAATTTGCAATTAGTTATTTTAGCCGGTTATAAGGCGTCCCCTGAGATGTTTAGTACTAGCAGTCCAATTACACCAAGTTAAGCCATCACTATGATTTTCCACTAACCAGCTAAAGTTCTTGATTTCCGATACCTGTAAAAACCATCAAACGAGTCATGGTTTTTCGGGCAAAATGCACCACGAAACGAAAGGTTTTTTTTAAATTACGGCGAATCTATAATAAATTGAGGTCTAAAAATGACAGAAAGAAAGGAAAGCTTCCTGCTCGGCACACCGAAGAAAAGCAATAACGATAATTACGAGAACGCTACAAACCTGGAAGGAGAAATCGCCAAGCGAAAACAGGTCGAGCAAGCCCTGCGTAAGAGCGAAGAGAAATTTAGCGAGTTGACTAAATTACTTCCCATAACCTTTTTTGAAGTGGACAAAAAAGGGGAGTTTACATTCGTCAACCGCATCGCATTTGACACATTTGGCTATTCCCAAGAGGATTTTGATCAGGGACTCACTATCCTTCAGATAATAATTCCCGAAAACCGTGACAGGTTTCGGGAGCACATCGACAGAATATTGAGCGGAGCAAAACTGGGGCCTGAAGAATATTCCGCGCTGAGGAAAGATGGAAGCACCTTTCCTTTTGTTATCCATAGCAGCGCCATTCCCGATGATGGTGGATCCCCTGCTGGATTGAGGGGAATCGTGATTAATATCACTGAGCGCAAGAGAGTAAAAAAGGAACTCAAACTCAGTTACGTTAAGCTTCAAAGAACCTTGGAAAGCACCATCCAGGCCATGGCCAAGATAGTGGAAACAAGAGATCCCTATACGGCTGGCCATCAAAGACGAGTGGCCAACCTGGCCTGTGCTATCGCCGAGAAGATGGGACTTTCCGAAGAACAAATTAGCGCAACCCGCATGGCCGCCATGACTCACGACGTCGGCAAGATATATATACCTGCTGAAATTCTCACCAAGCCCGGCCGGTTAACCGAAATCGAGTTCAATATGGTGAAAACTCACACACAACACGGCTACGAAATATTGAAGACGATAGAGTTTCCCTGGCCGGTCGCTAAAATCGTGCTTCAGCACCACGAAAGGCTTAATGGCTCGGGATATCCTGTAGGTCTATTGGGCAAAGACATCATCTTGGAGGCGAAAATTTTGGGCGTCGCCGATGTTGTCGAAGCTCTGGCTTCACACCGACCATACCGACCTGCCCTCAGCTTAGATGCTGTGCTGGCGATTATCTCCCAAGGAAGAGGAACTCTTTATGATCCAAAAGTGAGCGACATCTGTCTGAAACTCTTTACCGAAGAAGGGTTTCAGATCAATCAACAAGAGAGCTAAAGGACATTGGCCACGCCGGCTCACGCCGATAAGCTGGTCATGTTTTTTAAACGGCCAGCCAGAAATAAGTTACGGGGAAAAGGTTGCCTCGGGCTCATCGGTTGGCTCGGTTAAAAAAAGGACCTGGGATAACGAACTGCCCGCTTCGCTGAGGCGCTTTTCGAACCAGTTTGAGGCATCAAGATAGCGGAGCCTGAAAGGCATCTTTTAAGGCACGATAGGTCTCCTCCAGGGACTGGGAAATAACCTTGGTGGAGGCCGAAACTGGCATGAAATTGGTATCTCCCCTCCAACGGGGCACGACATGCAGATGGATATGCTCTTCGATGCCCGCCCCAGCGACGCTTCCCAGGTTCATGCCCAGATTAAACCCCTGGGGTCTCATGGACCCCTTGAGGACTCTGATGCTCATTTGAGCCAACCTCATCAACTCCCCAGATTCCCTGTCATCCAGATTCTGCAGGTTTTTCTCGTGGCGATACGGCACAATCATCAGGTGACCAGCGTTATAAGGGTAAAGATTCATCATGATATAGCCCAGTTCGCCTCGCCACAACACATAGTTTTCCTCATCTTTGTTCTCCCCAGAAATTCGACAGAGCAGGCAGCCCTTCTCCTTTGGCCCGAGAATATATCGCGCCCTCCAGGGCGCCCACAGCTTTTTCATCAGTTCACTCCTTAACCTCCGCCTTCAGGTATGGCAGAAGACCACCTTTTTCAGTAATCTGACACTCCAAACCGGGAATATGCTCCATTGCACATGCTTGACCATCTCCGCCGAATTGCTCAAAAACAAATATTGTCCGTGATAGATCTGATCGGTGTCCACATCGTGACCCACCATCCGGGCTATTCCAGCAACAGCCGCGCTCACAGTTTTACCCTCTCCTCTATGATTTTCCGAAAATAGTGATATGACGAATAGGTGGGCTCAGCGACAATCCTCACCCTGTATTGTCCTGGAGGTACCACCTCGCCCCCCACACCACGGCCATCCCAGCGGTATTCACAGCTACCGATGGGCTCCTGCTTGTTGACGATTAGGGCCTTTACCAGATCTCCATGGTCATCCCGGATCTCCACTGTCAGGTAAGCCCTCTCGGTCAATACAAAGGAAATTGTGAGCCCTCCCCTTTCCTCAACAGACCGTATCTGTGGACACAACAGGTCCACTCCCACCCAATAGTACTGAGCGCCGGCCTCCTCGGCCACGAAAACCTGACCGAACCGCCGCCAGATAGCCAGGCCGCGAGGGGAAATGAACTCCCGGTCATCCTTTCCTTTGCGCCCGAAGGAGACCACAAAATTCAGCTGGCGATCAAACTTGTGCAGACAGTGATTTCTCTCGTCGGTCACCCACACATTGCCGTAGTAGTCGATGGCCACATAGCCAAACTGCGCTTCGGGCATTCCTGTCTGGTAACAGCTGGTCCTCTGCAGCAGCACGCCCTGCGCAGAGAATTTCTGCAGCCGACGGCCTCCACTATCTACCACACACAGGTAAGTCTGGCCATAATAAGACCACCTCTCCGCGGAGTCGATGACGGCGATGCCCTTGGGATCGCTTAGATCCCCGCTTATCTGGCGAAGGAATTGGCCTTGATTGTCGAAGATCTGAATTCGATGGTTGGCCGTGTCTGTGATGTAGAAACGCCCTTGAGAGTCCAGAGCCACCCCGAATGGAGACTTAAAATGGCCCGGGGCATCCCCGGCCGAACCAACGGTCCCCACCCATATAAGCTCATGCCCGGTGTTAAACAGCTGAACGACACGGTGATTTCCCGTGTCCGCCACATAGACATTTCCATCTTGGTCAGCGGCGATGCCCCGGGGATCTCGAAACTGGCCCTCACCTTCCCCCTCTTCCCCACAGACCCCTAGGCTGAACATGGATGTGTTGTAGATGATATTATGGCTACCGGAGTTCACACCATAGACGGTGAGCTCATCGTCATCGGACTCGGTGCTCGGATCGTCCCATGCCCGCAGGCGCACGGCGGCCAAGCCCTGGGGATCATCGAACTTGGTCTTCAGGCCAACGAAAAGGAACAGATGGCGTGTTGTAGCCTTGTGCATCCCCCAGGAGTGCAGAAAAGTCGGGAAAACCAATGTCGTTGGCGGTACATCGCTGGCCCTCCCCAAACCGACAAACCCGACCAGCAAACCCACGGACAGCAATACCCATACAGCCCTATTCCCGGACACCCCAGACCCTCCTGTAATGTGCTTGGGTGGCCAACACCCTTTTGACGAACTCACGGGTTTCTGGAAACGCGATGAGCTCCACGAAGTACTCTGGGTCCACCGGGCCCAATCGGCGGAGCCAGCGTCTCACGTTGCCTGGCCCGGCATTATAGGCTGCCAACGCCATCTCGGGTCGTCCCCCGAACTCCTCTAATTGCCTCCACAGGTAGTAGGTCCCCAGGCGGATGTTGAACTGGGGGCGCAAGAAGCTGGTGGCCGTCAGGCCCAACTGTTCTCTTATCTCCCTTCCTGTGGAGGGCATGATCTGCATCAGCCCCCTGGCACCAGCAGGGGAAACTGCCAGAGGATCGAAACGGCTCTCAACCCTGATTACCGACAGGACGAAAAAGGGCTCCAGGTCGTATCTCTCCGCCTCTGCGGTCACCGTCTCCAAGTAGCTCAGAGGATAGAGAAAGGGCTCCAGGCTCTCCTGCCAGTGGGGCTGGTCCAGATTCTTCTTCGCCCGCTGGGCTAGTCGAAGAGCATCGCCGTAAAGTTGAAGCTCGCCGTAAAGCCAGAGTAGATTAGCCATCTCCGGAGGGCTTCCAGCGATGACCTTATGCATTTCCGAAAGCTCCCTGCGGCCATGCACCAGAAGTCCCAGATGCAGAAGGGCCTTGCCTCGCTGATAGTGATGGCTCACAGCGCCATTCAGCTCATGCCTTCCCTCCGATTCCTCACCCAGGAGCACCTCCAGATCCGCAAAATCCCGTTTCCCCGGGGGAGCACCATTCTTCTCCAGACGAGTTCTGGCTCTCTGGGCATAGTATCCCTGGGGATCCAACTGAATGACCCGCTCCAGGAGCTGCCTGGCAACACCCGCTGTGCCGGCTCGCTGGTGAGCTCTCCCGCTCCAGTAAAGGGCTCCGCTGGCCAAAGGGCTCCGCGGATAACGGTTTCTCAGCCGGTCAAAAAGGGCACAGGCAGTGGCATTGTCCCCCGACGAAAAAGCGTACAGGCCGGCTCGCCATAAGGCCTCTGTGGCCCGCTCCCGGCCGGCATATTGACGGAACAGAGCCAGATATTCCCTTTGAGCAGCTGCCAGATCTCCCCTGCGCTCGTGTAACCCGGCTAATTGCCACAGGACATCGTCGGCTAACTGGCTCCAGGGATACTCGCTGACGAACTGGCCATAAAGTCTCTCGGCCAGGGCTGTTCTGCCGTCCGCCTCGGCACAGCGAGCTATCAGGTAATGGGCGGATGTAACGCGCCCGCTCCGCGGATAAGCTTGTAACAGCTGGCCACACCGAGCCTCCGCCTGGAAATAGTGCTCGCCCCGATAACTGGCCTTTGCACTGAGGAATAAGGCTTCAGCTGCCTGCGGGGATTCAGGATATAACTCGACAAACCGACTCCATCCTTCGGCGGCTTCTTCGTACCGGTGGTGGTTAAAATAGATCCGGGCGGCATTGAACAATTCTCTTTCAACCAAGGGTTTCGCACGAATCGCTGGCAGTTCCTGCAGAGCCTCCAGAGCCTCTGCAGTGGCTGGATACTGTTTCAGAATCTTGCCCAAGAGAAGAGCAGCCTCATCGGTCTGCCCGGCCAGGTACAGTGCCCGGCCTATGGAAAGTTGAAACTCAGGCTGCCGGGCCTTCAAGTTCGAGCTGCTGGCCAGAAACTCAAATATCCTGATGGCCTCCTCGATCCTGCCTAACTCCAGATACACTTGGGCCAGCAGCTCCCGGGCCTCATCCATCAGGAGATAGTTTTCCCCGTCCAGCAACCTGACAAGCTGGTCTTCAGCCTTCTCACCACGGCCCGACCGGGCATAACAGGTGGCCAGAAAGAGACGCAGATATCCTTCCAGGGAAGAGGAAGAGACCATCAACTCCTCGTAGAGAGAAATGGCCTCCTCCCAGCGCTTCAATTGCTGCAGGCAATAAGCCCTCTGGAAACCAGCAAAAAAAGAATCCGCCGGTACTTGGCCCTGGGAAAGCCACCCCAGGGCCAGGTCGAAGGAACCCTCCTGGATCAGCAGACGAACTGATTCCCGGGAAGGCTGCAGGTCATCCGCCGGGACCGTTGGCCCAATGAGGCCTATGACCAAGGCGCCCCAGAGAGCCAAGATTGCTCTTTTGCCGGGCAAAGGGATTATCACATACATCCTTCCATGTCGATCACGATGGTCAGACCCCGGCTGTGGAATTCCAGGGAAACCCCCTGACTGAGTTGGCCCGCAGGCTCACTTTGTCCTCGCCCAGCATCTCTTTCAGTTGAGAGATCAACTCCTTGGAGGGCAAAACCCTGATATCCTTCAGCCGAATCTTCAGATTGGGAAAATGAGGAGTTTGCACTTCTATCACCACCTGGCAACGGCCCGGGTGCGCCTGCAGTACAGCTTTGAGGTCCTCGATATTACTGGGTTCCAGACCTGTGCTGGACAGGGAGAAACACACGGTGGTGACGAATTTCTCCCTCACCTCAGACAGAGGCACCAGCTCCGTAATTCTCAGTTTGGCCTTCATGTTCTCGCGAGTTGACACCCGCGCCCTAGCCAGAACGGTCGAGTCGTTGTAGATCAAAGTTCGAAACCGCTCAAAAAACTCGGCGAAGAGAATACCCTCTGCCGATCCGGAGAAATCCTCAATGGTCACAAAGGCCATGGACTGATTCTTTCGATCGGTGGTCCTCTTAAAAGCGGTGATTATCCCAGCCACACTCACCTCCTGCCCATCGGCGGCCTTCTCCAGATCACCCAGAGAGAAGGAGGCAAAGGCCTTGACCTCATCCTGATAGTTGGCCAGCGGGTGCCCCGAGACATAGAACCCCAGCAGGGCTTTTTCTCTAGCTAAAAGTTCGTTGATGTGCCATTCAGGAAAGTTTGGCAATTGGGGAGAAGAGACACTCATAGGACTTCCCTGCTCTCGCCTCTCGAACAAAGAGGTCTGCCCCCGCTCCCGATCCTTCTGAATCCCCTGGGCGTAGTCCATTGCCTTGGGCACGGCGGCCATGAGCTGGGCCCGGTTCCCCTCCACAGAATCCATGGCTCCCGCCTGAACGAGGCTCTCCAATACCCTTTTGTTGACCCCCCGGAGATCGATCCGCTCACATAAATCAAACAGGCTGGTGAAGGGAC
>DAOVRJ010000115.1 GCA_030628225.1 Candidatus Zixiibacteriota bacterium
GAGTATTTTCTGTTGATTTTTAAGGGATATATAATTTTCAACATTTTTTATTGTAACTTGTAATTCATCCAGGTCAAAAGGTTTCATCAAATAGTTATAAGCACCGTTTTTCATTGCCTGAACAGCACTCTTTATCGTTCCATAGCCGGTGAGTAAAACAACTTCAATATCTTTTAGTTTTTCAGATTTTTTGATGTGCAGCAGTAACTCATGTCCATCCATTTGAGGCATCATGATATCGGATAATACAAGATCAATTTTTTCACGTTGCAAAATATCCAGCGCAGCTCTGCCATTATTACAGTCAAATAGTTTATGATCAGATTTTGCGGAAAGAAAATCTATTAACATTTCTCTGGTGAAATCATTATCGTCAACCAAGAGGATTCTCATATTAATATTCTATAATATTATTTACATATATTGTCGAAATGTGAACAATGAACTATTATTCTATGCAATATTTTTTAACTATTAAATTCAGAATACTCAATGCCTACATCTTCAAAGAAATGTATGAGTAACCCAATTAGCTGCGTCCTGCTTATTTTATAGAAATCAAACTGCGCAAAAAGTTGGTTTGCAAGGGTCTGGACATGATTTGTAAATTGAGTTTTTATATCATCTAATGAAGTTTCTAAATCATCCGTAGCAGCTTCATTAACACTAGCTTTGTATTTTCTAAAGAGCTCATCCCCGCCCAAAATAAATAGAATACGATCTTTTAGCCCACCATGCCCTATTCGAATTAGAATCTTTTTGTCAAGTGGGATATTGAAACCAGAGTACAGATTAAACGCATAGAGTAAAATTTCTGCTATTCTATTAATTTGCACTTTAACGCTAAAGAGTGGTTCCTGCCGTATCCTTTCCTCCCACAGACTCCTTAATGAATAAAGAGTTCCATCTCTTCGAAGCGCCCAATAATCGTAACGATCATTAAGAATAACATTTTTCTTTACATTTACTCGCGCTATAATGCTATCTCCTTCTGGCCTCGGCTTTATACCTTCATCATTCCAGAACTTTCCAAGTGGCCAAATATGTTTTGCTAGAGGCGCTACTTTAGCTAATTCCTGAAGTTTTTGTATATCAATATTCAATCTAGATTCAGGTAAAGTCATCCGAAGCTCTATATATCCTGATCTCCCGAAATTTCTCAAACCTTCAATAGCTTCTTGTTTCTTTGACAAAATCCAAGCTTCATCCCAAACTAGATCTGGCGCGCTGGTTTTCGTAGTTGCTTCCTTAGATTTTTCGTGAATTGTCACATGTTGAGATTGGTCAATTTTGATTTCTTGCTTTATGTCCTGTCCAGTTGCCACCTGGATGGGAGATTCAGGCCCCTTAGTTTCTGCAGAAGAAATATTTGGAGGGGTAAAGGACGACTTGCGTCTGAAGAACCATACCAGAAAAGCTTTAATACCATATACTATAATTCCACCTAAGACAATCCACCATAAGTTGTTGTTAAACAGAAAATTTTTAACGGAAACCCAATCCATCTAATACACTTCCTTAATCGAATACCTCACTTGCAGTGTTGGGTACGGTGACCCGACGTTACCTGTAAACTACCCCTCCCACCACCTCAACACCCGCAACGCCCGCAATGTATTCCACCTGCTCGGCTTGCCCACCATCTCCATCTCGAAAAAGGTTCTCCCCGCGTAGCGGTTCTGCAGCACCCAGCGGCCGTCCGGCTTTCGCCTCTTGTAGACGATATCCAGGGCATCCTGAAATCTCTCATCCCGCTCCGCACCCTTTTCCTGGAAGTAGTCCAATCCTCGCAGGACATCGTAATGCCACCTCGGCGGGAAGGAGAAGCGGGTCATCTGTGGCCTGACCACCTCCCCGGTCCGCGAGGAGCGAAAAAGCCGGTGATGCAGGAGAAACTCCCCTGCCCTGGCCTGGGCCTGGCGGATCTGTGGGAACTTCCCGGGGTGAAATTTCTGATACTCCCGCAAACCCTCCAGAGCACTGATGGTGGTGTGAAAAGAACTGTGCGTGGCCCCCCGGTAAGACTGACAGTTCCAGCCGCCGTCGAGCATCTGCTGGTTCAGCAGATGCTCCGGCAGACGATTAACACGCTCATCGGGAAACCGGAAATAGGCCAGGATGGACAAGACCATCCCGGTGATACATGTCTCGCTGTATTTGTACGTGCTGGAGAAATTGATCCCGCCGTCGCCATACAGCCCCTTCTCCAACAGAAGAGCGCAGGCCTTCATCGCCTGAGGGTGCCCCGGAGGCAGACCCAAACGGCGGAGCAACAGCATGGTGTAGGTGGTGGAGATCCACTTGGGAGAATAGAGACCCCCACCAGGTCGCGCAGCACCTGCCAGCGGATGGCCGCATCGCCTTTCAACAGCCAGCGGACTATGGGATCTTGCCCTGTCATCTGTTATGTATGAACCAGGTTGCCTAGTGTGATGCGATCGTGATCTGCCACCAACCTCAGATCAGCCCCTGATGGCATCCAGCCGTTTCTTGTTCTCCGGCGCTATCTCGAAGAACTTATCCAGCTTCTCGCAGGAATAGTCATCACAACGCGCGCAGTTCTGGACATCTTTCTGTGTGGCGCATTTCCTGATCTCACACACATGGCAGTAATTGAACTGAATTTCGCCTGTCGATTTACAACCCTGACAATTAATGTCTTCCGCTTTGATCTCCGCCTGATATTGCTTCGACCAGAGCTGCGCTACCTGCGCTCTCTTTTGGTCATCGTCATCTCTGGTGGCCGCGAAGGCATCACACTGCTGACAGGCCGAGCCGCAAAAAGCGATCATCTCATTCATCTGCAAGTCCTTTTCTCCTATCGCCGAACTACTCATAGATCGCTGTCAGACGGCGTCTCAATGTCCGGCATTCAAAGGGACTTTCTCACCTCTTCAAGAGTAGCCTTGGCATCCGGCACCTTCTCTAACCAGTCGCTGAGCTTCTCACAGCTATATTCAGGGCAATGAGCACAATTTTCCATGACCTTTTCCCGGGCGCATTTCCTGATCTCACAGACTCGGCAGTAACCGATCAGCCTTCCGTCCGTGGTCAGACAGCCATCGCAGTTGACATCTTCCGGTTTTATCTGGGCGCTGAACATCTTCGACCATTGCTCAGCGACTTTTTTTCTCTCTTCATCGCTGTCCTTCTGGGTGGCGATGAACCCGGGACACTCGGAGCATACGATCCCGCAATAAGCGATCATCTTCTGCATCGGTTTTTCTCGCTTTAAGAGGTTTTCCTTCCAGATTAGCTCAAGCTCATGACCACGCTAATCCGGGAAAAACTGACCACCACTCCTCAGAACAACCCGGCCACTAGCTCACATACACCCTCGAGAAAGGTCTTGTCTTCCTCCGTGAAGGGAGCCAGGGAACAGGAGTCTATATCAAGTTCGCCAGCAATTCCTCCATCTTTGAAAAACGGCACGACCATCTCGGCTCGGACATCTGAGCTACACGGAAGGTAGTTCGATTCTTTATAGACGTCCTGAACAATGAAGGTCTCCTTGATCTCCGCTGCATGGCCGCATACGCCATAGCCAAAGGGTATCCTGGTGTGTTCCGTGGGCTCTCCGGCGAAGGGACCAAGATTAAGCTCCCTTTTGTATTCGTCAGCTATGTAGAATCCCACCCAATCGTAATGAACAACCTCATCTTTAAGCAAGCGGCAGATGGCTTTGAGCTTTTCATCCCGACGAGCCGGACCGGCGACGATCTCTTTCACCTTGTCGAGGAGAAATCGAAACAGCTCCATTTCATCCCTCATCTCTTCCAATCTAACGAGGCTCCATGTCTAAAAACCATTTGTGGCCTGCTTAAATCCGGGACTCCGACCATCAGACCTGTCCGGCGGTGCCCCAGAAAATCGCGGCCAGCAGCGTCAGGAGCACCATCTGGATGACCCAGCCGATGACGCAAACGGCCACGGCCCGCCAAGTGCTGGTATAATCCAGGGCCTGCCTCACGGCCAGGATCATGGCCATTAACATCCACACGGAGGCCACGAAGCCGACGATCTGCCCCAGAGCAGGTATAACGCCCAGCAGGCGAATGATCCCCGGAGAGCTGGAAAAGCCGATGGTCCGCAACAGTTCCTGGTGACTTGCCCTGGTCTGTGGCCCGGGGAGAAGTTTGGTGCCGATGAAGTAGGTCAGAAAAGCCCATATATACCATCCCACAAGGGCGAAGATAGTGCCCACGAAAATCCCCACAAAACCACCCTGGTAGATCATTCCAATACCGGCGGCGATCCCGGAGAGGATCACCACCAGCATGGCCTGCCCCATGGCGCTCTGATCGGCCTCTACCTCCTCATACAGGGATACATCGAGTTTGGCGGCTCGAACGATTCGATTAGCGAAATCAGCCAATTGTTCAACTCCTTTATGATCCTGTGAACGCTTCCTAATATCATCCCGCCCCGAAAACACGACAACGATCCTGCCACTGACCAGCGTTTCAGCCAGGAGACCGACCAGTTAAACAGACAGATCTTCACTCGACCAGACGGGCATTACCCGCCGGCCAGCTCCAGCCAACAAAGTCGCAGAAGACATTATTCCCTAACAAACCCCTGGACTTGTCAGCGGAGCTAAAAGCTAAGGTAATCTCATATGTCGGAGGTTAAACCAGCTCATGATGGATGGGCTTTTTCCTCGTCAATCGAGGATGGAGGAGACAATTTTTCGGCGAGTCGGGCGGCCAGGGGCAAGGAAGGAGTTCCCCGAGCAGCTGATACCCTTGCCGGGCAGAAATGCCACTTCAACTTGCGAGGTAAAAGCAAAATTAAAGTATGGTTTGATGACACCTATGTCAAGAAAAAAACGCTACATCTGGTATTTTTCTTAAAAAAAGCTACATTCTCTTGTATAATCATAAGTTACACAATTGCCCCTGCGGCCCAAAAACCCCTTGACTCTGCGGATGATAAATGTTAATATAACTTCTCTACCATAACTGCATGATTTTTAAAGAAAAGCCCTTAGAGAATACCTTTTTTGAGAAAGGAGATTTCAGAATGTCCCCAGGAAAAACAGTTCAGGAGGGTAAAAATCTTCACATTGGCATCGATGTGGGGTCGGTAAGCGTCAAAGTGGTCCTCCTGGACGCCAAACAGAATATCCTGGAGAACCATTACGTCCGCAGCAAGGGCCAGCCTATCGAGACGGTTCTTCGAACCCTCAAGGACATTCAGGACCGCTATTCTCTGAACAAAGTGGCCAAGCTGGCCATCACCGGCTCGGGAGGCAGCCTGGTAGCTCAGCTTTTGGGCGGGACTTTTGTTAACGAGATCATAGCCCAGACAACAGCAGTGGGCCGGTTTCATCCGCAGGCCAGAACGGTCATCGAGATCGGCGGGGAGGATTCCAAGCTGATGATCATGCGGCAAGATCCCCAGCGAGACACGCTGATCCTGGAGGATTTCTCCATGAACACCATGTGCGCCGCCGGCACCGGATCATTTTTAGACCAGCAGGCCAGCCGATTGGGGCTGACCATCGAGGAGTTCGCCCGTCTGTCTCTGAAATCGGAGTCGCCCCCGCGCATGGCCGGCCGGTGCAGCGTGTTCGCCAAATCGGACATGATCCACCTTCAGCAGATCGGCACCCCGGATTTCGACATCGTCGCCGGGCTCTGCTACGCCATGACCAGAAGTTTCAAGAGCAACATCGGCCGGGGCAAAACCTTCAAAAAACCCATCGTTTTCCAGGGTGGCGTAGCGGCAAACCCGGGGCTGGTACGTGCTTTCGAGGACATCCTCGGCCTGGAATCCGGAGAGCTGACCATCCCCAAATACTATGCCTTCATGGGAGCCCTTGGCGCCATCTTCATGGTCATGGAGCAGGAATCAGAGGGAAATGGTTTCCGCGGTCTGGAGGACATGGAAGCCAGTCTGAAGACCCGTCCAGCGCCGGTCCAGGGGCTCAAGATTCTCCAACTGGACTACGAGGTGGAGAACGAGAAAATCGCCACCAAGCCGGTGGCCCTGGACCCCGGAGATGAGCTCATCGACGTCTATCTGGGAGTTGATGTGGGCTCCCTGAGCACCAATGTGGTGGTTATCGATCGAGACCGGCGGGTCCTGGCCCGGCGCTATCTGCGCACGGCGAGTCGCCCCATCAAGGCCGTTCGCCGGGGGCTGCTGGAAGTCGAGGAGGAGATCGGAGATCGGATAAGGGTTTGCGGCGTGGGAACCACCGGCTCCGGCCGCTATCTCACGGGAGACTTCGTGGGCGCGGATGTGGTCCGCAACGAGATCACCGCGCAGGCCACCGCCGCCATCGACATCGATCCCACGGTGGACACGGTCTTCGAGATCGGTGGACAGGACTCCAAATACATCAGCATCGATAACGGGGCCGTGGTGGATTTCGAGATGAATAAAGTGTGCGCCGCCGGAACGGGCTCTTTTTTGGAGGAACAGGCCGAGAAACTGGGCATCAACATCGTGGAGGAATTCGGGAAACTGGCCCTGTCTTCCAAAAATCCCGGAAATTTCGGCGATCGCTGTACGGTCTTTATGGAATCCGACCTGGTCTCCCACCAGCAGCAGGGCATGCCCCAAGAAGACCTGGTGGCCGGCCTGGCCTATTCCATCGTATACAACTATCTGAACAAGGTGGTGGAAGACCGCCGGGTGGGCGACAACATCTTCCTCCAGGGGGGGACGGCCTGGAACCAGGGGGTGGTGGCCGCTTTTGAGAAGGTCACCGGCAAGAAGATCACCGTTCCGCCTCACCACGATGTCACCGGGGCCATCGGGGCGGCCATCCTGGCCATGGAGAATGACCGGGGGCAGGGAACCAATTTCAAGGGCTTCGACCTGCGCCAGAGAACCTACAAATCCTCTTCTTTCGCCTGCAAGGGCTGCGAGAACCAATGTGAGATTCGCAAGATCACTTTTGGGGAGGAGAAACCCCTGTTCTACGGGGCCCGCTGTGAAAAATGGGAGGTGGACGATAAGAGGAAACAGCGTGGAGAGGGCCTGCCGGAGCTGTTTAAGGAGCGGGAGGAGTTTCTGCTGGCCGAATATCTCCGTAACAGCAGCAAGAAAAATACCGGGGACAGGGAGAAGCAGATCGGCATCCCGCGCGTTCTCTACTTCCACGAGCTGCTTCCTTTCTGGAGCGCCTTTTTCGACCGGCTGGGGTTTGAGGTGGTCCTGTCGGATGTGACCAACCCGCAGCTGATCTATCGCTCTGTGGAGAGCGTGGTGGCCGAGACCTGTTTTCCCATCAAGGTGGTTCACGGTCACATCCCGAATCTGATTGACAAGGGGGTCAGACGGATCTTTCTGCCCAGCATCATCAACATGCCCAGGTCCCATCCCGACCACACAGAGAACTACCTCTGTCCACTGTCCCAGGCCATTCCCTACATCATCAAATCGGCCATCTCTTTTAAAGAGAAAAAGGTCGAGCTTCTGGATCCTTATTTTCACTTGCAGCATGACCATCGGCGTCTGTTGCGGGAGATGTGCCGCTTCGGCCAGAGCCTGGGCAAATCGGAAAAGGCCGTTGGGGAAGCTTTCGCCGCTGCCGAAAAGGCTCAGGCGACCTTCGAGGATAAGTGCCGGCAGCGGGGCCGGGAGATCCTGGCCAGACTGAGCGACTACCGGCGGGTGGTGGTGGTGCTCAGCCGATCATATAACGGCTGCGACCCGGGGCTGAACCTGGGCCTGCCCAAGAAGCTCCGCGA
>DAOVRJ010000190.1 GCA_030628225.1 Candidatus Zixiibacteriota bacterium
GCAGAAAAGCGCCGGGAGATGAGTGAGCAACAGGAAAGAGGGCAAAGCTCAGGGGGAAGCTGGGTTTGATCTTTGCGGTCCTTCTCGTTGGTTTCGCTTTCATATTGCCTTGGTACCTGTATAAAGTGGTTCTTTCCATTCTTGAGATGAGTGCAGACGCCAATGGAGTATGATGACGATTGCAGATAATTTGCCGTCAGAAGCGGCAAAAACATGGGCCGATAAGAACGCTACGTAACTCATCCCATCATTAGCAGGAGGTTTGAGATGAAAACTGAGGAATTCCTGAAGTTCATGGACAGCGTGAGGGTTTATGATTTAACCCAACCATTGAGCATCCACACCCCACCGTGGCCCAGTTACATGCCCCTGGGCATTCAGTACTTCAAGCGGATCGCCGGTGCGCACATGGGGCAGGGGGCCAACGGGCAGATTATCACTACCAGCAACCACGTGGGCACGCACATGGACGGGGAGATCCATTTCCATGCCAGTGGAAGGACTATCGGTCAGGTGCCTTTAGAGGAATGGATCGGCCCGGGTGTAGTGGTGGATATCTCCGACGAGGTGGAAGATTACGATCTGTACTCCCCGGAGATGATCATGAAAAGGGTGGAGGTGAAGAAAGGCGACATCTTGGTGATCAACACCGGCTATCATAGATATGCCTGGGACCAGGAAGGCTCGGACGAGATCAGGTATTTCGTTAAGCACCCGGGCCCGGATCCGGAGTTCCATAAATGGGCTCTGGATATGAAGCTCAAATGGATCGGCGTCGATTGCGGAAGCGCCGACCATCCCATGAACACGATCATTAAAGACTGGCACCCCGGGCTGTTTAAGGAGGCCGAGGCGAAGCTGAAGAAGGACTTCGGCAAAAGCTGGGAGGAGATGTTTCCCGCCCAGGAGTACTACCAGGTGATGCACCTGAAGCTCTTCCCCAAGAAACTCGTTCACGCCGAGAACCTGGGTGGTGATATAGACCAGGTCAGCGACCAGCGGATGTGGATTGGGTGTTTTCCCCTGAGGGGCATCGAGCTGGAATCCTCCATGTGCCGGATCGTGGCTTTTCTTCCCCCGGTATGAGAGGGAGCATGGCATGGCGATTTTACATGAATTTGAATATCTGAAGCCGAAAGAGCTCCAGGATGCGGTGCGGATTCTGACGGAATATGGCTCTCGAGCCCAGGTTCTCGCCGGAGGGACCGATCTTATTCCCTGGATCCAGGAAGATCTTCTGACCCCGGATGTGCTGGTCGACATCAAGGGCATCGATGGTCTCAACGAAATCGTCCTGAATAAAGGCACACTGTACATCGGGGCATTGGTTACCTTCACCGAGCTCATCGACTCTGCTATCATCTCAGAGGAGTTTCCCCTTATCTGGGAGATGGCCAAGACCGTGGCCTCTCCGGGTGTCCGTAACAGAGCGACCCTGGTGGGCAACATCTGCTCGGCAGTGCCGTCCTGTGACAGTGGGCCGGTTCTTCTGGTCTACGAGGCGGCTGTCCTGGTGAAAGGTCCCCAGCGAGAGAGGAAGGTTCCCCTGGGCGAGTGGTTTCTTGGGCCCAGGAAAACCGCTCTGCAAAAGGGGGAGATGGTTACCGGGATGACATTGCCTCTCCCGGGTCCGGAGCATGGCGGGATCTATGTGAAGCTGGGACGGTATAGGGGAGAAGACCTGGCCCAGGCCAGTGTGGCCATTTTGGCCCTTCCAGAATATGTTTACCGGATTGCCTTCGGTGCCGTTGGTCCGAGACCGGCCCGGGCGAAGAAGATCGAAGCTCTGATTAACGGTAAAAAAGCGGAAGGCCTGGCAATTGAAGATGCCCTGAAGCTTGTTCCCCAGGAGATTTGCCCTATTACGGATATCAGGGCCTCGGAAGAGTACCGGATGCATATGGTGAAGGTGATGCTGGAAAGGGGGTTGAGAGCCGCCAGGGCAAGGTTTTGCGGTCAGGGACCCCGCTATGGAGAAAGCTTGATTTAGGAGAATATCGTGAAAAAAACGATAACCCTGAAAGTCAATGGAGAAGAATGGACGGTGGACGTTAAGCCCAACGATATTCTTCTCCATGTTCTGAGAACGAAGATCGGCGTCAAAAGCCCAAAAGTGGGCTGTGAGAGGGGAGATTGTGGGTCTTGCACCGTTCTGATGGATGGGAAAACCACCAGGAGCTGTCTTATTCTGGCCATGGAGGCAGAGGGACACGAGATCACAACTGTTGAGGGTTTGAGCAAAGATGGGCCTACACCGTTACAGCAAGCTTTTGTCAGGCACAATTCTTTCCAGTGTGGTTTCTGTGCGCCTGGCATCGTGCTGGCCGCCACGGAGCTGCTGGAGAAAAATCCCCATCCCGCAGAGGAAGATGTTAAGGAAGCGATCTCCGGGAATCTCTGCCGGTGCACCGGCTATGAGCCTATTATCGAGGCAGTTCTCGATGTTGGAGGCAGGTCGGGGGAAAAGGCAGGAAGGTAGAAGACAGGTCACAGAGGGATGAAAAATGCCAGAGTTCGAGTACGTGGGAAAACCGACGGAGAGGATCGATGGGCTTGAGAAAGTCACCGGCGCGGCAACCTTTGTAGATGATATCGATTTCGGGCCGGACCTGCTCTTTGCGGCAATTGTGGAGAGTCCTCATGCGCATGCGTTGATAAAAAAGATCGATACCTCCCTGGCCGAAAGGGTCTGCGGAGTCGTCAAGGTGGTCACCGGGAAAGATTTTCCCTACAAGTTCGGCCTATACATGAAGGACAGGTACATTTTCGCTCAAGACCGGGTACGATTCGTGGGAGAGCAGGTCGCCGCGGTCATCGCCCGGGATTCGAAAATCGCCCAGCGGGCCGCCAGGCTAGTCAAGGTGACCTATGAAGAATTGCCTCCTATCCTGGATCCTCTGCAGGCCGTTGCCAAGGATACGAGATTGATACATCCGGGCCTTGGCGATTATCCGCGCGTTCCCTGGTTTTTCCCCCGCGAAGGGACCAACATCGCCCACTGGAGAAAGACCAGAAGAGGTGATGTGCAGCGGGGTTTTCAGGAAGCAGATGCCATACTCGAGGATACCTATACTGTGCCGCGTTATGCCCATTGCGCCATCGAGCCGCATGTCATCGTTGGGCTGTACGATCTGTCCGGCAGGCTGACGCTCTGGTCGGCCTCACAGTCCCCATATACACAGAGGCATCTTTTCGCCGAGGCGCTGGCTCCTCTGGGACTGACTCACAAGGATATCAGGGTCATCACACCATATGTGGGAGGTGGGTTCGGGGGGAAGGCGGGTGTCACCATGGAGATCATCGGGGCTGCCCTGGCCACCGCGGCAAAGGGGCATCCCGTGAAGGTACGCTGGAGCAGGGAGCAGGAATTTTACAACACCTACCAGCGGCAGGCGCTGGTGGCCAGGATAAAGATGGGGGTTAAGAAAGATGGGACAATGACCGCCCTGGAGCATACCCTTCACTGGGATGCCGGAGCGTATGTGGAGTATGGTGCGAATGTCGTGAATGCCGCAGGACTCTCCGCAACCGGTCCATACAGGATTCCCAACCTGAAGATCGACTCCCTGTGCATCTACACGAATCTTCCTCCCGGCGGTCCGTACCGGGGTTTCGGATATTCGGAGTTTCATTTCGGACTTGAATCGCACGTCACCAGAATTGCCCAAAAGATCGGCCTGGATCCTGTAAAATTTCGCAGGAAAAACGCGATAGAGGAAGGGGATATGCTTCCCTATGGTGCCAGGATGAACCCCAGCGGGCTGCATCAGGCCATCGACAGGACGGCAGAGGCGATCGAGTGGGGCAAAAAGGAAAAATCTGAGGATCCCAACAAAGTGATCGGAAAGGGTTTCTCGTTGTTCTGGAAGGCGCCGGCCATGCCGCCAAATGCCTCCTCAGCGGCATTTTTGAAGTTCAACGAGGACGGCAGCATCAATATCGCCGTGTCGGGAATGGAGCTGGGACAGGGATATCTCACAGTGATGGCCCAGATCGCCGCAGAGGTGCTCGCCGTTCCTCCGAAGAAGATTCGGGTGGAAACACCGGACACAGACAGGAACCCGTATGAGTGGCAGACGGTGGCTTCCCATATCACCTGGAGCTGTGGCAACGCCGTGAAAAAAGCGGCCATGGATGCCAGAGAGAAGATTTTCGAGGTGGTTCACAGAGGATGTGGTCTGGAAAAGAAATTACTCTATCTGAAAGAGGAGAAGGTCAAGTGCCGGGGCAAACCGGATTTTGAGCTTGCCCTCAAGGATTTTGTGATCAACGGCATTCAAACGGAGGACGGGACATTCCGAGGCGGACCAATCCTGGGAAGCGGGATGTATATGCCGGAGTTCATCTCGGCACTGAGCGATCCGGAAACAAGCCAGGGTGGGCATCCCAACGTGCACTACACCGTGGGAGCAGGGGCAATCACCCTTGAGATCGATAAACAAACCGGGAAGATGAGGGTTTTGAAAGCGGTGCTCGCCGTGGATGTAGGACAGGCCATCAACCCCGTGTTGGTGAAAGGCCAGATCACCGGTGGTTTGCTTCAGGGGCTGGCCACGGTTCTCTATGAAGACATGAGGTTTGACGAAAAGGGCAAACTGCTCAACCCCAATTTCACGGACTACAAGATCCCCACCGCTTTGGATATACCGGATGAGATGGTTCCCATCATCATCGAAGTAGCTCAGCCAGATGGGCCCTTCGGGGCCCGGGGAGTGGGGGAGCACACGATGATACCTGCAGCTCCCACCGTGGCCAACGCCGTTGAGCATGCCCTGGGCGTGAGGATCAAGTCCATGCCCATCACTGCGGA
>DAOVRJ010000026.1 GCA_030628225.1 Candidatus Zixiibacteriota bacterium
CTCGAATCTCGAATCTCTGCCTTTGCATTGTCTTTGCTTTAACCAGGATCAAGGATCGGTTTTTTTCTTTCCCCCGAATCTCGAATTTCGAATCTCGAGTCTCGGCCTTTCATCCAGCATCCAGCATCATTTCATCAAAATACTCACACATTCTTGCCACGAGCCAAACTTTTATAGAGAGTGAATATATGCTCATCTTCCTGCCGAACAGAACCCATCGGCGTACCCTTCATTACCCTTTTTCTGGCCGGAAAATGTGCTTGACTTTAAAGGCGTAGTTGCTATATTTAGTGGCTACGGCCAGGCCTGCAACAGTCGGACGGTTATTGGCCTTTTAACGGACATCGAACAACCCGGTTCCCGGCAGTTTAGCGATGCCGAAGATCATTCCCGGGGAGCCTCACCGGCCGTTTCGAGAATGATATTCTTGACGTGGGGCAGTAGCTCAGTTTGGGAGAGCGCATCCCTCGCACGGATGAGGTCGGCGGTTCGATCCCGCTCTGCTCCACTTTTTTCACAGGACCCCCTGGAACCGTCGGCAGCGTTACGGCCCCAGAGATGGCTCTGCGGTCTGTAAATCGCGCACCAGCTTGAAATTTGCAGAAGGTCGTGCTAGATGGGGAGCTAGCGGTGCCCTATTCCCGCAATCCGCTATAGCGGGGTCGAATTCCCACCCTAGGTTTTTTCTCCCCTTGGCGGGTTTGAATAAGTGGTGTTGATGATCAGGTCCTGCGCAACGGGAGCTTGCCCAATCCCGTCAGGACCGGAAGGTAGCAGCGGTAAGCAAACCCTCCCGGGTGCCGCAGGAGCGCTTGGTTGGAGCTAACTGTTCCAACTCTCCCTGGGGCGAAGGATCGATGGTGGGTGCACGACCTTTTTTTAAAACAAAGGATTCAAGGAGCCAAGGGTTCGAGGGTCCGAGTGCCTCCCAACCACCTCCTCTAGAGATCTTCAGTCATTGAATGGCTTTTTTTACGTTAACCCTTGAATCCCCGAATCCTGGAATCCTATCTTTTTATCCGCCGGAGTCACCACATGCCCTACCGGGTTATGGCCCTCAGATGGCGCCCACAGAGTTTCGATGAGGTCATCGGTCAGGATCACGTGACCAAAACTCTGCAAAACGCCATTAGCTCCGAGCGCATCGGTCACGCCTACCTGTTCTCCGGTCCCCGGGGGGTGGGCAAGACCACCGTGGCCCGCATCCTGGCCAAGGCGCTCAACTGCCAGGAGGGGCCCACGCCGACGCCCTGCAATAAGTGTACGCTTTGTCAGGAGATCACCGAAGATCTCAGCATGGATGTTCTGGAGATCGACGGTGCTTCAAACACACACCTGGAAGACGTCAAAAAACTACTGGAAAGCGTCAAGTACGCGCCTACTCATGCACGGTACAAGGTCTATATCATCGACGAAGTTCACATGCTCTCTAAACACGCCTTCAACGCACTGCTGAAAACATTAGAGGAACCCCCCAGCCATGTGGTCTTCATCTTCGCCACCACCGAGCCGTGGAAGATCCCCCTGACCATCCACTCCCGCTGTCAACGTTTCGACTTCCGGCGCATCTCCAGCAAACAGATCGCCGATCGCTTGGCCCACATCGCCGAGCAGGAGAAGATCCAGGTAGACGATGGTGCCCTGGCACTCATCGCCAAAAAAGCCGAGGGCAGCATGCGCGACAGCCAGAGCCTCCTGGATCAGGTTCTCTCCAGTGGTGACCAGAAGATTACCGAGAAGCTGATCTCCGAGGTCCTGGGCTTAGCCACCCGGGATCTGTTCTTCCAGCTCACCGACTCGGTGCGCGCCGGGAACTCGAAGAAAGCCCTTGACCTGGTGGCCACCGTGGAGGAGCAGGGCTGGGACTTGGAGGATTTCGCGGATGGCCTCCTGGATCACCTGCGATACCTTCTGTTGGTGAAGATCGATCCCCAGACCCCCGAGCTTGTGGGCCTCTCCCAGGATGACCAGAAGAGATACAAAGAGCAGGGAGCCGGGATAGAGGAGGAGGATCTGCTGCGCATGACCGCTCTGATCTCGGAGACGGTCAATAACCTGAAGTACAGCAGCCGGCCCAGGTTTCTGTTAGAAATGCTGGCCGTCAAGCTGGCTAAGATGGAGACTACCGTCCAGCTGAAGGAGCTGGTGCAGGATCTGAACCGGGTGCTGGGAAAAGAGGTTCGGACAGATCCCTCGCCGGAGATCCACCAGCAACCGACTGCCCAGGAGCCCCCCTCCGCAAAACCGGCACCACCCCCGCCAGAACCCACCGAAGAGACCGGCGACCTCTGGAATCAAATGCTGAGCCAGGTCAACAAAAAGAAACCCTTTTTAGGAGCCATCTTGCAACACGGCCAGATGGGCGAGATGCAGGACAAAGTTCTGACCATTGCCTTCCCCAAATCCTGCAATTTCCATCGGGAACGGGCTCAGACGAAGCAAAATCGGGAGGTCATCGAGGGAGAGGTATCTACCATTTTAGGAAGGGATATGCGCATCAGGTTCACCCTGGCCGATCTCCCCGAACCATCAATAAAACCCATGACAGCAGCGAAACCCTCTGCTCAAAAACCCTCTGTGGAGGAGGTGGTGAAGGCCGAGCCCATCGTGGGTATGATCTTGGAAACCATGGACGGAGAGCTCATCGAGTAAGGAAAGGGAACGGATATGTCCAACTCGCTGAACGCAATGCTCAAACAAGCCCAGCAGCTCCAGAAACGGATGGAACAGCTTCAGGAAGAACTGGAAGAGAAACGGGTGGAGGGTACCTCGGGGGGAGGCATGGTCACCGTGGTGGTCAATGGCAAACAGGACCTCATCGACGTCAAGATCGACCCGGAGGTGGTCAACCCCGATGATGTGGAAATCCTGGAAGATCTTATTGTGGCCGCCGTAAACCAGGCTCGGGAAAGGGCCCGGGAGATGGCCCAGGAGGCCATGAGCAAGATCACTGGGGGGCTGATGCCCCAAGGTCTGGCCGGTCTGAATATCCCCGGCCAACTCTAAAACTCGCCGGTTCCCTTTCCGGGGTATCCGGCCCAACGACGATGTTTAGATGTTTAAAACTTCCCAATCCATATCCCGGCTCATGGATGAGCTGGCCAAGATGCCTGGAATCGGGCCCAAGACGGCCCAGAGGCTGGCCTTTTACATCTTGAAGATCCCCGCCCAGGAGGCTCTCTCCCTGGCCGCTGCCATCCAGGACGTCAAGGAGAAAGTCCGCTACTGCTCCACCTGCTTTAACCTCACCGAGGAGGACCCTTGTGCCATCTGCCGGGATGCGACCAGAGACTCGGCGACCATCTGTGTGGTGGAGGAGGCCAACGACCTTTTGGCCCTGGAGAAAACCAACGAGTACCGCGGGCTCTATCACGTTTTAGGGGGAGCCCTTTCCCCCCTGGACGGCATCGGCCCCGACGATCTGCACATCGATGAGCTGCTGGATCGTCTGCCCCAGGGGATCGAGGAGGTAATTTTGGCCACAAATCCCAACGTGGAGGGTGAGGCCACGGCGCTTTACCTGAGAAAATTGCTCAAGCCGTTTGAGATCAGCGTCACGCGTGTGGCCCGGGGACTGCCCGTGGGCGGCGATCTGGAGTATGCTGACCAGGCAACGCTGACCAGGGCGTTGGAGGATCGGGTGGCGTTATAAATCGGATCCTTGATCCTAGATGCTGGATCCTGGATGAAAAACAGGATGCTAGATTGATTCTAGATCCTGGTAAGTGAAATGCTTGACTCTGAGTATATGCCAGGTTGACTCTGCATTTTCCGAGGTTAAATTTTTAACCAGCATCCAGAATCCAGGATCAGTCTTTATTTTCTCGAGTCTCCAGTCTCGAGTTTCTGCCTTTGCATTGTCTTAGCATTTATCCAGAATCCAGCATCCAGTATCCAGAATCCAGTATCATATCGAGCCTCGAGTTTCGACAAGCGCAAACTAACTCAACTCTCTATTATACAGGAGGTACATGCATGGCAGAGATAACAGAAATCCGCTGGCACGGAAGAGGCGGCCAGGGAGCAGTGACGGCAGCCAAGATCCTGGCCCAAGCAGCTATGGAAAAAGGCTTCCACATCCAGGCTTTCCCGGAGTATGGCGCAGAGCGACGGGGCGCACCAGTCAAGTCTTTCACGCGCATCAGCAAGGACCCCATCACCATCCACTCCCCCATTCACAACCCCAGCGCGGTGGCCGTTCTGGACGCCACCCTTCTCGACGCCGTCGATGTGACCGAGGGGCTCCCCGAGGATGGCATCCTGGTGGTGAACACCGTTGATAATCCCGCCGATGTCAGAAAAAAGCTGAATTTGAAAGGACGAAAGGTCTTCACGGTGGATGCCACTCAAATCTCCATCGATTGCCTGGGCAAGCCTATTCCCAATACTCCCATGATCGGTGCGGTAATGCGAGCGGCGGGAACCCTTCCGCTGGAGGAAGTTATCAGCGGCTTTAAGCACAAATTCTCGGCAAAGTTCCAAAAAGAGGTAATTGAAGGTAACATCAAGGCCATCAAGAGAGCCTATGAGGAGGTGAAAACCGAGTGAGCCAAATCAGAGAACTTGGATATAAAGATCTACCCCTTGGGGGAAAGATACTCGATGCCGGAAATTCCGAGAACTATGAGACCGGAGGATGGCGCACCTATGTCCCGGTCCACGACGCAGAAAAGTGTACTAACTGCCTTCTGTGCTGGATCTTCTGTCCGGACGGCGCCATTTTCGTGAAGGATGGTAAATGGGCCGGATTCGACCTGAAACACTGCAAGGGATGCGGGATCTGTGCCGAACAGTGCCCCCCGAAGGTCAAAGCCATCACTATGGTCAAAGAAGAAAAATAACGCTCCCAGAAAATTGTGAGGAAAGATATGGCAAAAACTCTAGGATTGACGGGAAACGAGGCTGTTGCCTATGCCATAATGCAGATCAACCCCGATGTAATGGCCGCCTATCCCATCACACCGCAGACAGCGCTAGTGCAAAAATTCGCGGACTTCTTGGCCGATGGCGACGTGGATACCGAGATGATCCTGGTGGAATCCGAGCACAGCGCCATGAGTGCTACTGTGGGGGCTTCCGCAGCAGGAGCCCGGGCGATGACCGCCACCGCCGCCAACGGCCTGGCCCTGATGTGGGAAATAGTCTACATCGCCGCATCAAACCGGCTGCCCATCGTCATGCCGGTGATCAACCGGGCCCTCTCAGCACCCATCAACATTCTCTGCGATCACAGCGACACCATGGGCTGCCGCGACACGGGCTGGATCCAGATCTATAGCGAGAATGCCCAGGAGGCCTACGAGAATACCATCCAGGCGGTGAGAATCGCCGAGCATCCGGATGTGCTTCTGCCGGCGATGGTCACCCAGGATGGCTTCATCATCAGTCACGGGATGGAGGACGTCACCATTCTGGAGAAGGAGCAGGTTCAGAAATTCGTGGGGGAATACAAACCCCATTACCCCCTGCTTGACCCGGAGCATCCGGTGAGCTATGGTCCCATCGATTTCCACGATTTCTATTTCGAGCACAAAAAGCCCCAGGTCGACGCCATGGAAAACGCCAAACAGGTGATCCTGGATGTGGGCCGCGAGTTCAGCAAGCTGAGCGGCCGGGAGTACGGCTTTTTCGACGCCTACAGGATGGAAGACGCCGAGATCGTGGCCATAATGATGAGCTCCACGGCCGGCACCACCCGCCCGGTGGTGGATGAGCTGCGCCGGCAGGGAATCAAAGCCGGGCTGCTGAAACTGCGCGTCTTCCGACCTTTCCCGGCCGAGGAGATCGTCGCCGCCCTGCAGGGCAAAAAAGCCGTGGCCATCCTCGATCGGGCTATCTCCTTTGGTGCTCAGGGAGGAGCTCTGTTCTCCGAGGTTTGTTCCGCCCTCTACAATGCCGGCCAGCGCATCCCGGTAATTAATTTCCTCTACGGCCTGGGAGGACGGCCCGCCGAGATAGAAAATATCCAGGAAGTCTACCAGAAACTTCAACGGATCGTCCAAACCGGGAAGGTTGACAACCTAATAAATTATCTGAATCTGCGTGAATAGGAGGACCAATGCCCGGTCTTAAGGAATTATCAAAAAGAAAGGAGCTGCTCTCCAGTGGCCACAGGATGTGCCCCGGATGTGCGGCGCCAGTGATCATCAGACAGGTTTTGCTCAGCACCACCACCAATGTCGTGGTAGGCAATGCCACCGGCTGTCTGGAAGTCTCCACCTCCATCTTTCCGTACACTTCATGGAGATGTTCGTGGATCCACAACGCCTTCGAGAATGCGGCCTCTACCGTCAGCGGCGTGGAAACCGCCTATCGGGCCCTGAAGAAAAGGGGCAGGTTGGATGCCGACTACCGGTTCATCGCCGTAGCCGGTGACGGCGGAACTTACGACATCGGCCTGCAGGCTCTCTCCGGGGCTCTGGAGCGCGGCCACAAGATGCTGTACATCTGTTATGATAACGAAGCATACATGAACACAGGCATCCAGCGATCCAGCTCCACGCCTCTGGGAGCGCACACCACTACCACCCCCGCCGGCAAGGTGATTCCCGGAAAGCGGGAATTTGCCAAGGACCTAACCGGCATCGTCGCTGCCCATAACATACCCTATCTGGCCCAGGCCTCGCCCAGCCACTGGCGCGACCTGACCAACAAGGTGGCCAAGGCCTTAGAGGCCGATGGACCCAGCTTCCTCAACATCATCTCTCCCTGCCCACCGGGCTGGCGCTATCCTCAACATCTGACCATCAAGATGGCCCGCCTGGCGGTGGAGACCTGTTTCTGGCCGCTTTACGAGGTGGAAAACGGCGTCTGGAAGATCAACCATATGCCCAAGGAGAAAAAGCCCCTGGATGAGTGGACCAAGCAGCAGGGGCGATTCAGCCACCTGTACGAGCCAAAAAACAAACACATTCTGGAAAAGACCCAGGCGGAAGTGGATCGCCGCTGGGAGGAACTTCAGCGCAGGGCCAGTTGAGTCGAGAGACAGAATACGGCAAGAACCTTGGGGAAGTGAGAACGATGAGATGAATCTGCCGAACAAGCTCACGGTGACACGAATTATTTTAAGTCCCGTTTTCATGGTCTCCTTTCTCATCGACAACATCTACTCCCGGTACTTTGCCCTGTTCATCTTCGGCGTGGCCTCCCTCACCGACTTGTACGATGGCCACTTAGCCAGAAAAACGGGGGTGGTCACCAGCTTCGGCAAATTCATGGATCCGCTGGCAGATAAGCTGCTGACCTCAACCGCCTTTATCGCCTTCGTGGCCCTGGGGTATGTGAAAAGCTGGATCGTTCTGCCCATTATCGGTCGAGAGTTTTTCATCACTGGCCTGCGAGCCATGGCTGCCTATCGTGGAGTGGTCATTACGTCCAGTATACTGGCCAAGTGGAAGACGGCCAGCCAGATGGTGGTCATATTTTTTATCCTGCTGTTCACTAATCTGAGAATGACATGGCCTGCCCTGAGCTTACATCACTCCTGGTTGTCCGAAGACAAGGTGCTCAACGGGCTGGTCATGGTAACCATGGTGTTGACATTGGTCTCGGGAGTCGACTACATCGTCAAGAACGCCACCTTGATCAAGGGCATGATGAAATGATGGCCGTCGATGGACCGGTTGGCCTTGACCCTGGTTCCAGGAGGTTTTGAATCGCCATCTTTCTCACCAAGGCCGACAGGATCATCGCCACAGGTGTATTCGTAGGGCACTTCCCCATCGCCCCGGGGACGGCGGGAACCATTGTAGCAGCGGCCATCTACTGGTTCTTAAGGCTGGACATCCTCCTGGTCGGCGGGGTTTTCATTCTGCTGTTCTTTCTGTTGGGGGTACGAGCCAGCACGGCCATGGAGCGACAATTAGGGCAGGACCCTTCTCAGGTCGTGGTAGATGAGATGGTCGGGTTCTGGATTGCCCTGTTTGCTCTGCCCAGAAGTCTGATCCTGGTAGCCATCGGCTTTTTCCTCTTTCGCCTCTTTGACATCTGGAAACCCTTCCCTATTCGCCGGACCGAGCGACTGCGGGAAGGATGGGGAATCATGGTTGATGACGCCCTGGCTGGTATCTACACCAACGTGTTGCTGCAATTGGCCTTGATCCTGCGCGGTTGAGGCGGACCAATGGAACAGCCTATGAAGGTCGAGATCATCACCATCGGGGATGAGCTCCTCTGGGGACAGGTGGCCGACACTAACGCAGTCTTTTTAGGACGCAGGCTGATCCAGATGGATCTGCAACCTCAATGGCGGACCACTGTAGGAGACAACCCCGAGAGCATCGGGCAGGCCCTGATCCTGGCCCTGAAAAGGTCCCGGCTGATTCTGATCACCGGTGGCCTGGGGCCCACCGAGGATGATGTCACACGCAGTGCCCTGGCACAGGCTCTGGGACGTCGCCTTGTCCTGGACGAACAAGCCCTTCAGGACATCCGGGAGCGTCTGGAGAGTCGCGGCCATAGGATGCTCAGCAGCCAGCAATCTTTGGCCCTCCTCCCCCAGGGGGCCAAGACACTGGACAACCCTCAGGGAACGGCTCCGGGCTTGAAGTTGGAAGTGGACAGCAGGCTCATCTACATCTTGCCGGGAGTGCCCCGGGAGATGCAGGCCATCTTCGAGCAAGAGGTGGCCCCTGCTCTGAGGAAGATCTCAACTGAGCGGGTCATCCGGCGACGACGGCTGAGGACGGTGGATATCGGGGAGTCAGCCCTCAGCGAGAAACTGAGGGGAGTGGCCAGAAAGGGCATCCGCCTATCTTACCTTCCCCAGCCATGGGGGGTAGACCTGTGGCTGACGGCGCACTCGGCCAACGCCCGGGAGGCCGAGATCTTCCTCTCCCGGGCAACGCGCCAGATCGAGGAACGCCTGGAGGATCAGCTCTATGGAGTCGGCGAAGACACCATGGAGCGGGTGGTGGCCACCCTGTTGATCATGAGGCGAGCGACCATGGCGGTGGCCGAATCCTGCACCGGGGGAGCCCTGGCCGACCGTCTTACGGATGTGCCGGGCAGCTCGGCCTGTTTCGAGAGAGGCATCGTCGCGTACAGCAACCGGGCCAAACGGGAGATACTTAAAGTCCCCAAACGGATCCTGGACCGTTTTGGCGCCGTAAGCCAGGAGACAGCTGTGGCCATGGCCGAAGGGGTCCGCAAGATCAGCGGGACAGATATTGGCCTCTCCACCACGGGCATCGCCGGCCCCACCGGGGCCACTGCCAACAAGCCCGTGGGGCTGGCCTTCGTCGGCCTGGCCCACCAGGATGGTTCCTTCGCCCGCCGTTTCCTTTTCGGACAGGATCGCCTGGTCAATAAGGAGTGTTGTGTTCAGGCGGCTCTGAACATAGTTCGACAGTATCTGCTGAAGCTCTGACTTCCAGGAGGCAAGTCCGTTCGCCATGGCTCAGGTAAGAACTTTCATCGCCGTGGATCTTCCCCCGGCCGTAAAAATGCAGATCAGCCAGATCATCGACCGGCTCAGGCCTCTGAGCTCCGCGGTCCGCTGGGTGCGGTCCCAGGGTCTGCACCTGACCCTGAAATTCCTGGGGGAGATCCCCCAGGAACAACTTGAGGACATCTTCGCGGCTGTGCAGAGAGGTGTCGTGGGAATCTCGCCTTTCTCTTTTGTTTTAGCCAAGCTGGGCGGTTTTCCCAACCTCAGGCGGCCTCGAGTCATCTGGCTGGGCGTGCCTGTAGGCCAGGAGTCGCTGAAAGAACTCCAGGAACAGGTGGAGTTCCAGTTAGCCGAATGCGGCTTCCCCAGGGAGAGACGAAAGTTCTCTCCCCATCTGACTATCGGCCGGGTAAGATCTCCTCGCGGCATCCAGCCGCTTCTGAAAAGGCTGCCATCCGTCTCCTTCGAGAGCGACGAGATCTGTGTGGACACCGTGAAAGTTATGCGCAGCCAGCTTTTGCCCACCGGGGCGGAATACAGCGCTCTGAAAGTGGTCGCTCTGAAATAATTTGCTTTACCAGCTCGTCTTGAGAATAAAATGAAGTGGACATGCCGGGGGATCAAAAGCTGCTCTTTTCCCTCGAATCCTGTTTTTCCATAATATCAATGGTAATCCGTCAGGTTTTTTGGACACCATGAACCCCACACCGCACGGAGGTGAGAGCAATGGCGGAAGAAATGAAAGCGGAGAAGGCCAAAGCCCTGGAGCTGGCCATCTCTCAAATCGAGCGCCAGTTCGGCAAGGGCTCCATCATGAGGCTGGGAGCAGATGCGGCCAAGATCAGGATGCCGGTGATCTCCACGGGATCCCTGGGCCTGGACGCGGCCCTGGGAATCGGGGGAGTTCCCCGAGGCCGGGTGGTGGAAATCTACGGGCCGGAGGCATCCGGAAAAACAACTTTGGCCCTGCACATCATCGCCGAAGCTCAGAAGAATAAGGGGGTGGCGGCCTTCATCGATGCCGAGCACGCCCTGGATCCCAAGTACTCCCGCAACTTGGGGGTGGACATCGACAACCTGCTCATATCTCAGCCGGATACCGGAGAGCAGGCGCTGGAGATCTCCGAGACCCTGGTCCGCAGCGGGGCCATCGACGTGGTGGTCATCGACTCGGTGGCCGCTCTGGTTCCGCGGGCCGAGATCGAGGGGGAGATGGGGGACTCCCACATGGGCCTCCAGGCCCGACTCATGTCTCAGGCCCTGCGCAAGCTCACCGGAAGCATCAGCAAGTCTAAAACCTGCGTGGTCTTCATCAATCAGATCCGCATGAAGCTGGGGGTGATGTTCGGCAACCCGGAGACGACCACCGGTGGCAGAGCCCTCAAATTTTACGCCTCCCAGCGCCTGGACATCCGAAGAGTGGGCGCCATCAAATCAGCAGACAGAACCATCGGTAACAGGACCCGGGTGCGGGTGGTCAAAAACAAAATGGCTCCCCCGTTCCGGGATGCGGAATTCGACATCATTTACGGAGAGGGCATCTCCCGGGAGGGCGAACTGCTGGACCTGGCCGTCGAACACGCCGTGGTGGAGAAAAGCGGTACCTGGTTTTCCTACGCCGGCGAGCGGCTGGGCCAGGGCCGCGAAAACGTCCGCCTCTTCCTCAAGGACAACCCGGACCTAACCCGGCAGATCGAGGATAAGGTAAAAGAGGCCCTGGGCCTGCAGGAGCCGAAATCGGAGGAGACGCCAAAGAAAACAGCCTCCCCGAAGGAAAAAACCTGATATCCGCCCATTCCGCTCCCCAACCCGGGCATCCTCCCCCAGCAGATGCGGGCCGATGAACCTCGGTAGCAAATCAGGCAAGCTCAGGATAACCAAGATAGAGGCCCAAAAGCGCCATCCCAAAAGGGTGTCCATTTACCTGGACGGCCGTTTCGCCCTGGGAATTGACGGCCAGGTGGCCCAGGAAATGGGGCTGCGTCAGGACCTTCTGCTCAGCCAGAGACAACTGGAGAAAGTGATTCTGGCTGAGCAGAAGAGCAAGGCTAAAAATTACGCCCTGGACTTCATCGGTTACCGGGCCCGCAGCATCTGGGAGGTGCGGGTGCGGCTCAAGAAGAGAGACCACTGTCAGGAGGTCATCGACCAGGTCATCGAAGAGCTCATCCACAGTGGCCTTCTGGATGATCTTCAATTCGCCGCCCGCTGGGCCCAAGGCCGGATGGCCACCAAGCCCCTGGGGGAACATCTTCTCCGTCGAGAGTTGAGGTTGAAGGGCATCAGCGACGAGATCGTGGAGAAGACCGTCGCCGAGACCTTCCAGCAGATCTCCCCGCGTGAGCTGGCTGTGGACATGCTGCAGACCAGGCGAAAACGCTATCTGGAACTGGACCGCAGAAAGGCCCGGCAGCGGATGGCCGCTTTCCTGCTCAGGCGTGGATTTTCCCGGGAGGTGGTCTGGGAAGCGGTGGACCAGGTAACGAACGATAAGAACTAGAGGCGATGGCCGGCCCGGTCAGGTGGCCGAAACCATAATACAGAAATTAACCAAAGATCCCATGACCTCAAACGAGATCAGAAAAGCCTTTCTGCGGTATTTTCAGGATCGGGAGCACAAAATCGTGCCCAGCTCCCCGGTGGTGCCCCAGGAAGATCCCACCCTGCTGTTCACCAACGCTGGAATGAACCAGTTCAAGCGCATCTTTTTAGGTCAGGAAACTCGGGATTACCGGCGAGCGGCCTCGGTTCAAAAATGCATCCGGGTCAGCGGCAAGCACAACGATCTGGAGGAGGTGGGCCGGGACGGTCTTCACCACACCTTCTTCGAGATGTTAGGCAACTGGTCCTTTGGGGACTACTATAAGAGAGAGGCCATCAGGTTCGCCTGGGAGTTCCTGACAGCCAACATGGGCCTTCCCAAAGATCGGCTTTGGGTCACCGTCTTCACCGAGGACGATGAGGCGGCGAAGCTATGGCCCCAGGTAACCGACCTGCCGGCGGACCGGGTTATCCGCTTCGGCGCCAAGGAGAACTTCTGGGAGATGGGCGAGACCGGTCCCTGCGGTCCATGCTCGGAGATTCACTTCGACCGTGGGCCGGGGTTCGGCTGCGGAAAACCCGATTGCGGCATCAACTGCGATTGCGAACGTTTCCTGGAGATCTGGAACCTGGTCTTTATCCAATACGACCGGGACGGATCCGGCCGCCTGACCGAGCTGCCGGCCAAACATGTGGACACCGGCATGGGCCTGGAAAGGCTGGCCGCCCTGGTCCAGAATGTCCCCTCCAACTACGGGACCGACCTGTTCACACCGATCATAGAGAGCATTGCCCGGTTCTGCGGGCAGGACCCCAACGATCCACGGATGCAGACCTCCATGTGGGTCATCGCCGATCACATCCGCGCCCTGACCTTGGCCATCGCCGATGGGGCCATGCCCTCCAACGAGGGACGCGGCTATGTCCTTCGGCGCATCCTCCGCCGCGCTGCCCGGCACGGACGCCTTCTGGGGATGCACGAGCCGTTCATCTACAAGCTGGCCGGCGTCGTGGTGGACATAATGGGCCAGGCCTACCCCGAGCTTAACCAGGGTCGTGAGCATGTGGCCCTGGTCATCAAGGCCGAGGAGCAGCGATTCGGCCAGACCCTGGACCAGGGCATCGAGAAGTTCGAGGAGCTGGTGGCTAAGCTGAAGGGCAGGGGACAGAAAACCATCCCTGGTGAAGAGACTTTCCGCCTTTACGATACATACGGTTTTCCCGCCGACCTGACCCAGGTCATGGCCCAGGAGAAGGGCATGGACGTCGATCGGGATGGTTTCCAGGAAGCTATGGCAGAGCAAAGAGAGCGCTCCCGGGAAGTCTCTGTTATGGTTGACACTCTCCAACAAGCAAGAGATTGGAAACAACTCTCCAAGGGAAAAAGCTCTGTTTTTATGGGTTATGACACATGTGAGTCAGAGGCGGTCGTACGAAAATGGGACTCCATCAAAGATAATCAGGTGGAGGTCATTCTCGACAGAACTCCCTTTTACGCCGAGGCAGGAGGCCAGGCAGGCGATAAGGGCCGAATCGTCGGCGATGGTCTCGCCATTGAGGTCAGCAACACAGTCCATAGGATCATCCGCAAGAAACATGAGATCGTTCATATAGGCAAGTTGGTAGAGGGGCGGATTGGCTCTGGTAAGGTCAGAGCCGCGGTCAACCTGGATCGCCGCAAGTCAACAGCCCGGAATCACACCGCCACACACCTGCTGCAGGCGGCCCTGCGCCAGATTCTGGGCGCACACGTTCACCAATCGGGCTCCCTGGTCACACCACAACGGCTTCGCTTTGACTTCACCCACTACGCCGCCATGAGCCCAGAGGAATTAGAGCAGGTACAGGCACTGGTCAACGAAAAAATCCGGGAGAATCTCCCGGTGACCACCTATCAGACATCCCTGGAGGAGGCCCGGGCTCAGGGTGTCACTGCCCTGTTCGGTGAGAAGTACGACGAGAAGGTGCGCGTGGTCCAGGTGGCCGACACAAGCCAGGAACTCTGCGGGGGCACGCACGTTGGGGCCACGGGAGAAATAGGCCTCTTTCTGATCATGAATGAAGGCGGCATCGCCGCTGGAGTCCGGCGGATCGAGGCCCTGACCGGAAAAGCTGCTTATCAGCACGTTCACAGCCAGCTGAAGTCTATCCGAGATCTGGCGGAACTGTTGAAGGTGGCACCCGATCAGCTAAGGGAGCGGGTGGAGAAACTACTGGCCGCCAGGGAAAAGCTGGAGAAGAAGCTCAAGGAGGCCTCGGTCCAATCGGCCGTCACCCAGTTGGACGACCTGCTGGCCAACGCCCAAGAGACGGAGGGCATTCAGGTGGTGGCAGCCCAGGTTGAGGTTACAGACCGGGGCGCCCTGCTCAAGCTGGCCGACTCTCTCCGGGAGAAGCTCCCGGCCGGAGTGGGTGTGCTGGCCACGGTGACCGGAGACGGCATCCTGCTGGTTGCCGTTGTGGGTGAAGAGGCCATGGCAAAATACAAGCTGCGCGCCGGGGACATCGTCAAACGAGTGGCCCAGGTAGCCGGAGGCAAGGGTGGCGGGAAACCGCATCTGGCTCAGGGCGGCGGTGGGGATCCGTCCAAATTACCTGAGGCGCTGACCGCCGCGTCCAAGGCTGTCTCGGAGCTATTACAGAAAGGATAAGGTTCGAGCATGACCGTCTATGAGACTCTGTTGGAAGTCGTCCGCCGCCGGGGTGCCGGATTCCTGGTTCTTTTGGATCCCGACCGCCTGGAGACAGCACATCTGGCTACCCTGGCAGAACAATGCGCCCAAAGCGACGTGGATGCCCTCCTGGTGGGCAGCAGTCTGCTGCTATCCTCTCGCTTCCAGGAAGTTTTGGAGAAGATCAAGGAGCGGGTCCGGCTGCCACTGATCATCTTCCCCGGGAATATGGCCCAGATCTCTGCCCATGCTGACGCCATCTTGTACCTCTCCCTGATCAGCGGACGCGCCTCTCAACATCTGATCGAGCAGCAAGTGCGCGCCGCCCCTCTCATCAAGGAGATCGGCATCGAGCCCATCTCCACGGGATATCTGCTGGTCGATTCGGGACGGCTGACCTCCGTTCAGTTCATGAGCAACACACTACCCCTTCCCCGGGACAAACCGGATATCGCCAGGGCACACGCCTTGGCGGCCCAATACCTGGGCATGAAGCTGTTGTTCATGGACGCCGGCAGCGGCGCTCAACAGAGCGTGCCCGAGGAGATGATCCAGGCCGTGGACGAGTATGTCTCCCTGCCCCTGGTGGTGGGCGGCGGCATCCGGGAGCCGCGGGTGGCTCAGGAGAAGGTCCGCGCCGGAGCCAATTTCGTGGTTGTGGGCAACGCCTTCGAGGCCCGGGGGAATACCGGCCGTCTAAAAGAATTCGCGGCGGCCATCCACAACCGGTGAGGAACCATGATCGACCTGCACACTCACATCCTCCCCGACGTGGACGATGGCCCCGTGGATTTAGAAGAGTCAATGGACATGATCAGGATGGGGTGGGAAGAGGGCGTGCGCACCATCTGCGCCACCCCCCATCTTTTAGAGACGCCCAACCGGGAGCGAATCGACCTTTTCGTCAGCAGTTTTCAGAACCTCAAAGAGCGGGTTCAGGCCGATGGACCTTCCATTAACCTGGTTTTGGGCTCGGAGATCTATTTCCAGCCGGAGATGGAGAAGATCCTGGCCTTCCCCCGGCTGACCCTTAACGGGATGGGAAAATATCTCTTGATGGAGTTCCCCATGCAGACCATCCCGCCGGGCGCGGAGAAAATCATCTTCAACCTGGTCATCGGTGGGATCGTCCCCATCGTGGCCCATCCGGAGCGAAATTTCTCCGTGCTCAGAAATGAGGCCATCCTCAATCCCATCGTCCATTCGGGGGCACTGCTCCAGGTGAACGCCGGC
>DAOVRJ010000022.1 GCA_030628225.1 Candidatus Zixiibacteriota bacterium
CAGGCTTTGGCCCGGTCACCTCGGATTCGCTTACCGGCGAGTACACCATCGATGCCTACGAGGGTGTTTACACCATGCGGGTGAGCAAGGACGGCTATGCCACCGTGCTGCGGGACAGCGTACATGTCCTCGGCAGCATCGTGGAGGACTTTGAGCTGTCTCCTCTGGCTGTCTACCTGTACACCAAGGTGGACTCTCTGCCTATCCCGGACTTTGATCCGGCGGGCATCATCAGCACGATCACCGTTCCCGATTCCTTCCAGGTGCAGGATCTTAACGTCTACGTGGACATCACCCACACGTACATCGAAGACCTTATCGTGAGCCTGACCAACCCCCAGGGCGACTGGATCTATCTGCACGAGCTCGGCGGGGGATCCAACCACGACATCAAGACCTGGTACGACACCGAGACCGAGCCGGTGGGTGATCTGTCCGATCTGATGGGCAAGAGCTCCCAGGGAGATTGGATCTTGTGGGTGAGCGACAACGCAAGCTGGGACACAGGCACCTTGAACCTGTGGAAGCTGCAGCTTTACGGGGGCGACGCCTCACCGCCGTCGGCCATCACGGATCTGCAGGCGACCCTCTCCGGGGACCAGATAGCCCTCTGCTGGTCTGCGGCCACCGATGACGTGGGAGTGAGCCATTACGTGATCTATCGCAATGCCGATCCTGGTTTTCAGCCACAGGCCTCCGATTCCATTGGCTGGACCGGCGAAACCACATTTTTAGACCCGGATAGCCCTGTTAAAAACACCTTGGTCAACGGCTATTATGTGGTGAAGGCCGTAGATATCTCCGGGAATAAATCCAGCAGCTCCAACAAGGTGGGTGAGTTCGACAAAGCCCTGGAGGACTGCAAGGGCAGGAAAAAGTTCAAGATGGATTTTGACAGGGGTTGAGATCGGCGCGTCTCTATGAGCGAATTGGTGAGCCTAAGGGCGCTTTTTTGTCTGTCTCAATGGTGACAGAATATAAGGAGATGAGGCATGGGTCGAAGGAAGATGCTCTTGTTGCGCCAGGACAAACGATTTTCGCCGTTGCTTCAGAGGGTAACGTTGGCCGCGTTGCTACCTCTGCTGATGGGAAGTGTGGTGGCAGCGGAGCACGTGTTTTCTCGCTTTGGCGATGATCCCCGGTCAACGGGGACGGTGGTGTCTCTGGTGGACTTTGATCCAGGGGGCGTTTCTCTGAAGACCACCGTCAGCGGACTGCGCAGCGAGCGAATATCCATAGATGGAAGGGAGTTCGGAAATCTGCAGATCGCCGGGGAGGGGATCACCGCCCAGGTGGGCAAGCCCAGGCTGCCTGTGGTTCGGCGCCTGGTGGAGATTCCCTTCGGGGCAACAGTGTCCGTGGAGCTGGGCCCTGCTCACATTGAGGAGCTGAGCTTGCCGGATCTGTCCCTCGGCGAGCGGATTGCCCCCTTGCAGCCGCCGGTGCCCAAAATCCCCGGGGCTCAGGAGAGGATCCCCTTCGTTATCGACGAGGAGCACTACAGAACAGACGCCTTCTGGCCGCCGGAGCTGGTGAGGGTCAGGGAGATCGGTGTGCTCCGCCAGACCCGTGTGGCCTTGGTGGAGATATTCCCGGTGCGCTACAATCCACGGAAAGGGCTGGTTAAACTTTGCTCTCAGGTCCAGTTTCAACTTTCTTTTCAGGGGGTCGATCTGGCCCGCACCAGGGCTCACAAAAAGCGGTATACCGACTCTTTCTCGGCCAGACCTAACTCCCGGCTGTTCATCGCCACCGACCCCCAGCCATCCCCATTGGATGGCTGGTCCACGCCCCGGGTGGGTTATCTTGTGGTGGTGGATGATGACCTGTACGAGGCGGTGCTCCCTCTGACCGATTGGAAACGCCAGCAGGGTTTTCAGGTGAGTCTGGTGAGAACCTCCCAGGCCGGTTACGACAAAGCTGAGATCAAGAGTTACATCAAGGACGCCTATGACACCTGGGATGTTCCGCCCACCTTTCTGCTTCTGGTGGGCGATGTGGGCCAAATCCCCACCTACTCCGTCGGCGGCATCACCACCGATCTGTATTACACCACCATGGACGAGGAGAATTACTTCCCGGATATCCAGGTAGGCCGAATCTCGGCCACCGATTCTGTGCAACTGGCCATGATGGTGAAGAAGATCGTCGAGTATGAGAAGGGGCTCTGGGATGTGCCGGATGGGTGGACCCGAAAGGGCTATTTTATGGCCACGAATGATTCCTGGAATCACGGTCTGGCCGAGGGCACCCAGGAGTACTCGATGCATTTGGCCCGGGCCTACGGCATGATCTGCGATTCCCTGTATGCTTACTATGGTACCGGAACACCCATTGCAGAGGCTCTTGATGATGGACGCTGCCTGGCGGTATATACCGGCCACGGTAGTTTTTATGGTTGGGCCGGTCCCAGTTTCACCAAGAGCGATGTCCAGGCTCTCCAGAACGGGCAGATGTATCCCCTTATATGCAGTCACGCCTGTAACACCGGCGGCTATCATAAGGGGGAATGTTTTGGCGAAACCTGGCTGAGAGCCGAGGAAAAAGGTGCTGTGTCCTTCTGGGGTTCCACGGTTTCTTCATATTGGGATGAGGATGATATCCTGCAAAAGCGGATGTTCGATGCCCTTTTCGATAGCAGTCTCACCTGGCTTTCCGGGATGATGGACAAGGCTAAACTGGAGCTGTGGATCTTTTACGGTGGTGAGGGGCTGAGCGAGAGCTACTACAAGATGTACAATATCCTTGGTGACCCCTCCATGCACCTGTGGACTCGACCTCCCAAGTCCCTGGTGGCCAGCCACGCGGACCACTTGCGCCTGGGGATTTCCTCTTTTGTTATCGATGTCTGGCAGCCCCGAGCGCCGGGCCCCGGTTCCCAGGACGTCATTCAATCCACCACCCTTGTTCCGGTGAACGACGCCCTGGCCTCCATCAGCATGAAGGGTGAGCTGTGCGGCACGGCCCTGACCACACCCGGTGGTAAGGTGTCCGTCAAGCTGGAGCCGCCTCCCCTGGCAGAGGACTCCCTGGAGATTGCGGTGAGCAAAACCGGGTATCGGCCGTATCTGGGGTTCGCCGAGATTCGTGCTTTTGGCCCGTACCTTCTGTATCAGGACCATGTTCTCGATGATTCAGCTGAAGGCAATGGCGATGGCCAGGCCAGCGCCGACGAGACTTTCCAGCTGGAGGTAATCATCGAGAACGTGGGCAGCGAGGTGGCCCGTCAGGTGACCGCCGTTTTGGCCGTCGATGATCCCTATGTCCAGATCAGTTGCTACTCGGCAAGCTTTGGGAACATCCCGGCCAAAGATTCCTGCGCCAGCCTGATTCCCTACGAATGCCATATCCATGAGCTCTGTCCCAGCGGCCACCAGATTGATTTCACCTTGACGGCCATGGACAGTCTGGGCGGTTGGTGGAACTCTGAGTTCCAGATTCAGGTGGTGGCCCCGGAGGTGCTCTGCTATGAATGCTGTATCCAGGATGATCCGCCGGGGGGCAATGGCAATGGTGTGGCCGAGAGCGGGGAAACTCTGGAGATCGTGGTGACCTTGCGTAACGAGGGGTTGGGTGGGGCCGCCGGCGTGACGGCCATGCTCACCTCCATTGATCCTCACATCCAGGTCCTGTCCGACAGCTCTTCCTTCGGCGATCTGACCCCTGGCTCCCAGGCCAGCGGTTCGCCTGCTTATCAGATCACGGTCAGCGGAGCCGGAACGGATCTGCTGTTCTGTTCCCTGGTGCTGAACATCGCCGCTGTGAGCGGATATGCCAACTGCGATACCTTCGCCCTGATGGTGGGAGCCCCGGGGTTCAGCGACGACATGGAGGCGGGGGTGGGGAGCTGGACACACAGGGTCGTCAGCGCGAATTATATGGATCACTGGCACATCTCCGGGGAGAAAAGCCACGGTGGTGGCCACAGCTGGAAATGCGGAGACGATGGGGATGGCACCTATTCTCACTACGAGAATGGAGCCCTGGTGAGCCCGGCCATTCTTCTGGCTTCCAGCTCCACGTTGACCTTCTGGCACTGGATGGAGGCGGAGATCTACGACGTCAGGAGGGCCTGGGATGGGGGGGTGGTGGAGATCAGCACCGATGAAGGGGCGCACTGGAAGCAGATCGCCCCGGTGGATGGATATTCGCACACCATCTATGAGACGGCTCCCTCTGTGGGGAGCCCCTTTGAGGCTGGGATGCCCTGTTTTTCCGGATCTTGGGACTGGAAACAGGAGCAGTTTGACCTGTCCGCCTATTCCGGCCTGGTCCATATCCGTTTTCGGTTTGGAAGCGATCAGTATACCGAGAAGGAGGGATGGTACATCGACGACCTGCAGGTGGCCGGCCCCGGGGCATCGTTCAGGTTCGTCTGGGATCTCCAGCTGCTCTGCTCCCATCAGCAGATCTTGTTGCTGTGGCCCTTTTCTGCCCGGAATGCGGGCCGCGTGCATTATGAGGTTTACCGGGCCCTGCAGCCGGCAGAGGTGATCAAAGCCGAGAATCTCGTGGCCGTGGTGTCGGAACCTCGATATGTGGACGATCTCAGGGGGTTGAGCAAATCCGGCGAGAGTTTATTCTACGCGGTGGTGGCCGTCGATGAGGCCGGACGGCGTTCGCCCTCTTCTCCAGTGGTTGGCCGGTGGGTGCACTCGTTGGAGTTGCCTTCCGGGAAAAGATGAGCATAAATGGAAATTGTCTAAGCCGTTTACAAAAAACATATTCTACAAAGAGAGGTGATGATCAGGCGACATTTTTTAAAGTCACTCTGCCCTTTGTTCAACGCTTTTTTCCCAGGAGGTAGTATTGATGAGCAAGAATCTGTTTGCTAAAATCGTCCCGGTCATGTGCCTGGCCCTGATTCTCGGCCTGACCTTTTCCAGCGTTCAGGCCAGCCGCGATCTGGACCCGACCGTTTTTCTGCCCCGGGTGAACATCGTTCATCTGGATCAGGGCACTGGCGATACCCAGTATTATTATCTGGCCGCGGTGCCCATGACCATTTTCCACTATAACGATGACGTGTACACTGCCCTGTTGCTCTCCGACGACATCGCCGACCAGACCGTGGACTACATGTTGGATGACTGGCAGGCCTATCTGGATCAGCACCCCAGCCTGGACCGCCATTTGAACTTCATCGGCGGTGTCTCCACTTCCGTGCAGAACACAGTGGCTGCCCAGTTCGGCGTTACCGACCCTGAGGACATCTCGGTCATAGAGGGAACCCCCATTCAGGTGGCCAACGAGATAGCCGAGCATGATTGGCGTACAGCCAGCTCTGTGGTCATCGCCCCCTATCTGACCACGCTCACCGATCATGACCGGGAGAGCATAGCCAACGCGGCGGTCATAGCCGCCCTGCATAATGTGCCTCTGCTTTTCGCTGAGCCCACGGCCCTCTCTTCCGAGACGATGGATCTCATCGGAGCTCTGGGCGCGGACCAGGCCGTCCTGGTGGAGATCGACGACATGCTCAGCTCCAACATCAACACCCAGCTATCCGGTGCCGGAGTGACCGTGACGGCCGACCTGACCTCAGAGAGCGATGTAGTGGCCCACGTGAAATCCCTGACCAACAAGGTGACTCTCTGCGGTCTGGTAGACTCGGGCGACTGGCAGCACCTGCCGGCGGCCTTCAGCGGCGCCCGTTACGGGGGATACGTGCTTTATCTGCCCCCTGGAATGAACAAGATGGCCAATGATCTGAGCGCCCGGATCAAGGAAGACCCCGAGCTGCAGGGCTATTACAAGCTCACCGAGCCCCTCACCGGCAAGGGCTGGATAAAAGATATGGAGAAGGGGATTGCCGATAACTTCTACGCCTGGCTCAACGGTCTGGGCGGGTCTGACCCCAGCGATCTGGAGACAGTGATCACCTTTGAGCCCCAGGGCACTGGCGGGGGCGATCTGGAGACCACTTTCGAACGGTCAATCTCCGGCGATCCCTCCAATCTCACCCGTCCGGGAGCCATCAGCGGCCGCATGCCTCTGAGCTACCGGCGCAACATCGCCCTGGCCAACCGCACCGGCATGTACCGGGCGACCATCTTCGCCAACCCCCGTCCCCAGCACGTGACCCTGTCTATGAACGCCTATGAGGTACAGTATTCCTCCGACTACGACGACAGTTGGGGAACCGGTCACAATGTCAATGAGGTTTTTGGCTGGCCGGCGGCAGGATGGACCGCCGGCAACGGCTATTTCCCCTGGGATGATATCCATACCAATCCACCGGACCTATATCCCATCCTGCCTCCACCGGCCAACGGCAGTGCCGGTCACGACTGCGGCCAGTTCACCTCTTTCCTGAGTGGCGGCTATGAAACCCATTGGCACAGCGGTTCGGGGGCCGGAACCGGGTCCCACCCGGCCCAGCCGGATGTGACCAATATCGGCTTCGTCGCCGATATGAACGACGGCAGCACCTTTCTGTATTTCAGCTGCCATGGCGGCGGCACGGTCATCGCCGTGCGCAATACCGATAACGGCATCGCCCAGGATTCCGGAGCCCCGGCTTGGGGAGAACCCTACTGGCCCGACGACGACGAGCGAGTGTACGACGGGAGCGCCGGGGGCGATTACTATCAGTCCAACCTGGACTCTGATCTGGAGAACGCCCGCGGCATGATGATCGCCTACAACGCCTGTGGCATGGCCGATGGATACATGAACGAGATCCTCCTGGAGCACGGCGGCACCGTCTCCATCGGCAGCTACAGCTCGGTCAGCTTCAACGGATCGGGATGGTGGTGGAACATATGGGTCCACATGGTGACCAACGAGGATTACACCGCCGGCGAGGCGGCCATGTACGCCACCGCCCGGGTTTCCGATCTGATGACGCCGGCTGGCAAGGGCCCGGACTACACTCTGCGCTATGTCGTCTACGGTGATCCTAACTGCCCCTTCGCGCAGACGGACTGGACCTCGCCTGTGCCGAACCCCATCAACACCAATTACGGGGGACACAAGCCGGATAAACCGGAAAATGAATTCGCCGGCAGCGTCGTTCCGGACACTATCCAGGTCAACGTGCCCACGGATGTCACCGTCACCCTGCAAGATACGGCTGGCGTCGGCGTTGATAGCGTCCTGGTGACCATCGAGGGTTGGGGAGTTTCCCTCTCCGGTCTGACCGACCCCTCCGGCCAGAAGATCTTCAACATCGATGCACCGTACGGTGAGGAGTTGACGGTGATTGGTGAAAAGGAAGCCTTTGACACCTTCACAGGTACCATTCACGTTATTGGGGCCTTGGATTTTGCCACCGCCGACATCTTCGTCGAGGTGGCCGCGGTTGGGCTGACCGACACCCTGACTCCGTACTACGAGGGCATCATGACCGGCGTCTCCGACCAGACGGGTTTTGAGCTCATCGCCCAGGGTTGCGGCGTGGACACCAGCACCACCGCGGTGGGCGACAGCGTGGACATGGGCGTGACGCCCACCTCCACCGGCGTGGTCAAGGGCGCCATCGCCAAATCAGGGTACAACGTCTACGTGGAGAATATACCGTGCATCAGTGTCTATGGTACCCTTTCCGGGGCCGTGGTGAACGGCGATACCGGAGATTCCCTGTCATCAGTCAGGGTGAAAGGTTACATTCACGGGGCCGACACCAGCATGGCCAGTCCGGTTTTCAACGTGGTCAGCGAAGCCTCGGGCATCTACACCGTGCCCGGCCAGTTGGCTGTGGGCCTCTATGACGTGTACAGCAGGCAATTCGGCTATCTGGATTATAGCAACACCACCCAGGTGATGTACGGGGCCAATGTCCACGACGTGATCCTAACCCCGGCCCCCAGCGGCACCGTTTCGGGCATCTGCTATGAGACGGGAACAGGTACTCCCTTGAACGCCACTCTGAAGATATACCGCTCCGACGACATGAGCCTGTACATCACCACCTATTCCGACTCCTTGGCGGGCGGGGCCTATTCCGCGCTGCTTCCTTACTTCGACTATGTTTTTCGAGTAACCGCCTATCAGCACAAGCCCATCACCAGGGACGTGACTGTGGACGAGCCGACGGAAACAGAGAATTTCAAGATGGAGGTGACCAGCGGCAATATCCTGGTCATCAACGACGACGATGGCTCCAAGGACATGCAGGTCAAGCGGGACAAGCAGGGCAGAGTTCTCAGCAGACCGACCGGTGCTCTGGAGGCAAAGGCCGGTGAGTCGGCAGCGGCCATGATCAGCCTGTTAGAAGAGTTGGGTTATTATGTGGTCAGCGAGGAGGCGTCAGCCACCGACCCCGGGACCTGGCCCAGCTATGATTTCATCCTGTGGAGCGACGGAGACGATACCGATCCGGTTTCCACCGCATCCTACCGCACAAATTTGGAGAACTATGTCAGCACCGGCGGCAAGCTGCTCATCGAGGGCGGCGAGCTCGACTACGACGCTGCCAGCTACCCCGGGTATCCCAGCTTTGCCGCCAATGTTCTGCACGTTGTCGACTGGAACGGAGACAATTCCGGCAACCTGAATCGCGTATCTGGAATGGAGAGCCATCCCATCGCCAGCACACCCAACACATTGCCGGCCAGCATAAGCATCGCTTACTCGGGTTACGGTGATCAGGACGCCTCGACGCCCGCCTCCGACGCCTATGCGGTGTACGATTGTGCCTCGGATCCGGGGGACGCTGGCATTCTGGTCTATGACGACACGCCGTCTCCCGAGTCGGCCCAGATCGTCTTCTTCTCTTTCAACTGGCTGGCCCTCGCCGATTCCACCACAAGCGCCCAGCTGCTGGAGAACGCCGTTAACTACCTGCTAGCCCAGGAGGCTCTGCCGGAAGGCGGGATCAGCGGAACTGTGGACCTGAAGGGATCCAACGACGAAAGCGGCGTGGTGGTCACGGCCTCCAGCGGCGGCAAGTTCGCCAGATCCGACACCACCGATACCGACGGCAGCTACGCCATCATGGATCTGTACAATGGTACGTACACAGTCACGGCTCATAAGCTGGGCTACGTAGACTCCACTGCAGGCGACGTGGTGGTGCAGAACGGGCAGATCACCGAGAACATCGACTTCAATCTCTATCCACAGCAGGTGATCTTCTATTTGGACTTCGAGGACGCCGGTCACATGGTGCCCGCCGGTTCCGACTGGGAGTGGGGCGTGCCCACCAGCGGACCCGGCAATGCCCATTCCGGGACCAAGGTCTGGGCCACCAAGCTGGCTGGGGAATATTCCAGCAGTTCCAACTCCACCCTGGATACATATAGCATAGATTTCCATGGTGTGACCCAGGCCACCCTCACCTTTTGGAGCTGGTACTCCTTCGAGGGGAGCAGCACCCATTACGACGGTGGCAATGTGAAGATCTCTCTGGAGGGAGGACCGTATAATCTGATCACCCCGGTGGATGGCTACGACGGTATTATTTACAGCACCAACGCCGGTATTCCCAATGAGCAGGGTTTTGCCGGTCCCTCCACAGGCAACTTCTGGCACCAGGAGACCTTCGATCTGACCCCCTACGTGGGTAATAAGGAGATTTTCCTGCGCTTCCATTTCGGCAGCGACGGATCCGTCACCTATCCGGGTTGGTACATCGACGACCTGATGATCACTGGTCCGGCGACGGTTCCCCTGCCGGTGGAGAATCTCCAGGCTCAGTTGATGGAGGAGGATATATATCTAATCTGGTCGCCTCCCGTCAAGGCCGGCGAGGTGGATCACTATGTTATCTACCGAAATGAGAGCCATGATTTCATGCCTGGCCATACCGATTCCATCGGGGTCACCGAAGATACCACCTTCGTGGACACCGATCCCGGCGTGGGCTCTCCGTCGATCAACCACTACTATGTTGTGGAGGCGGTCAGCGGGGAAGGGTACCGGTCTGACAGATCGAGCACCGTGGGCGAATTCGATAAATATCTGCAGGTAACACCCTAAGATTCAATACTGGCCTGAAAATTGCAGTGATAATGTCGTCTGGGCTGTCGTGCCTGGACAGCCCAGACGATGGAGCTAATCCCATTAGAAGCACGGAATTATCAAAACGGGAGATAATCGTAAGGATGTGAATAAGTGGAGGAACCTAAAACTGGACGAGTAGAGAGGAGGTCGACTTATCTTGCAGAGGAAAACTATTTTTGCGTTCACTCTGATTCTGGTCTTGAGTCTGGCCACATTTTCCTGGGCCCATGCTGCTGGTCAGTGGGTGTCCCTGGATGTCGGCTCTGAGGATGGGGTGCAGATCTCCATTTTGGAATCTGGTCCGGTGCGCACCGTGGTGGAGTTACGCCTGGATGGATACTGGCAGGACCAGGTGGAGATCGAAGGGGTGACCCACGGGATCATCGGCTTGCCGGGGAGGACAACCCTGATGGAGAAGGGGCTTCCGGATCTGCCCAAGGTGCGGGAGCGGTTGATCGTGCCCGACGATGCTTACATGGTCGTCAGGGTATTGGAGGTCGATGAGCTGGAGATGGAGACATTGCCCATCGCGCCATCGAAGGGCCATCTGCCCCGAAGCATCGATCCGGCGACGGTGCCCTATGAGTTCGATGATTTTTACCAAAGCGACACCTGGTATCCAGCGAGCAATGTGGAGTTGAGCGATCCATTTATTGTCCGGGATTTTCGCGGTATCTCTTTGCAGGTGAACCCCATTCAGTACAATCCGGCCCTGGGCCGGCTGCGCATATACCGGCGGTTAGTGGTGGAGGTGTTTTCCGCTGGGCCGGGTCGAAGTAATGTGAAGCGCCGGACCAAGGGTTTTGATCGGATGGATGCGGATTTTGAGTCGCTTTACCGGCGTCTGTTTCTCAACTATTCCGCGGCCAAGTATGCTCCCGTGCTGGAGCAAGGCCGGATGCTCATCATCTGTGACAACGGCTTTTACAACGACACCTTGTCTCTCTATCACTGGAAACTGCAGAAGGGCGTACCAACCAAGCTGGCCCTGTATCCCGATAGCACGGGCAGCGGCTCTGGCGCATTGCAGTCCTACATTCAAAATGAGTATGATTCTGCCGATGGGCTGACATACGTCCTGTTGGTGGGGGATGTTGGTCAGATTCCCACTCTCTATGGCACAGCAGAGGGGGCTCCCTCCGATCCATGCTATGTGAAGCTGGAGGGCAGTGATCACTATCCCGATGCCTTCATCTCCCGGCTTTCGGCCACCAGCGCCGCGCAGGTAGAAAATCAGGTGGAGAAGTTCGTCAATTACGAGGCCAGCCCGGACACAGGTGCGGCAGCGGCCTGGTATCACAAAGGTACCGGGATTGGCAGCGACGACAGTGGCGGGACCGGCCTGATGGATTGGGAGCGTTGTGATCTGCTGCGGGACGATCTTTTGGCTTACACATATACCCATGTGGATCAGATATACGACCCCGGGGCCACGGCCGCCCTGGTTACCACGGCCGTCAATGACGGACGTAGTATCATCAATTACATCGGCCACGGTGGCGTGACCTCCTGGAGCACCACCGGTTTCTCGAATTCCAATGTGAACGCCCTGAGCAATGGTCACATGTTGCCCTATATCTGTGATGTGGCCTGTGATAACGGGAAGTTCACATATGGGAGCGGCGATTGTTTCGCCGAGGCCTGGCTCAAGGCTGGCTCCGCCGGCAGCCCCAAAGGAGCCATTGGGATCTACGCCTCATCCACCCTGGCCGACTGGATGCCCCCCTGCGTGATGCAGACGGAAGTGGTGGATCTGCTTGTTGCAGAGGAGAAAAATACCTTCGGCGGCCTGAGCTTCAACGGTGTGATGAAGGCCATGGATGAATACCCGGGGACGGTTGGCACTAAGCTGATGGAGCAGTACAACCTGTTCGGGGACTGCTCGCTTGTGATGCGCACCGACGTGCCCACTACCATGACTGTGAATCATGACCCGATCATCTTAGTGGACGCCACCAGCTACGACGTGCAGGTGCCGGGGGTGGAGGGTGCCCTGACCTCGCTGTACCACGATGGTGTCTTCTATGGATCTGCCTATACCAATGCCGCTGGCTATGCGACCATCACTCTAGTGCAGTCCTTTCCCGGGCCCGGCCAGGTGACCCTGACGGTCACCGCCTACAACCGGGTTCCTTACGTCACCACATTAGATGTGGTCACCCCCTCCGGCCCGTACATGGTCTATGAGTCTCATGTCATCGACGATGTGGCCGGCGGCAATGGAGACGGCATGGTCAACCCCGGCGAGAATATCGGAATGCCGGTAAGCTTGAGAAACGCGGGCTCCGACCCGGCCACCGCCGTCACGGCTCTGCTGACCATCGACGATCCCTACGTGCAGATCGCCGACAGCCTGGAGAATTACGGTGACGTACCGGCGGGATCCACGGCTACCTGCGTCGATGACTACGACTTCCAGGTCCTCAGCGGGTGCCCGAATGGCCATGTGCTGGATTTCACCCTGGAGATCAGCTCCGCGGAGACGACCTGGGTGGAGCACGGTTTGAACATCACCGTCGCCGCCCCGGACCTAGCCTATGAGGATCATGTTATCGATGACAGCGGGGGAAATGGCAACGGCCAGGCGGATCCCGACGAGACCTTCGACATAACCATCTCCCTGAAGAACTGGGGTTCCGGAACGGCCATGGGGGTCTCGGCTCTGCTGAGCTCCGACGACGGCTACTTGGATGTGCAAGTGAACACTGCCAGCTACGGGGATATTCTCCCCGAGCAGGTGGCGTCATCTTTGACGGCTTACACCGTGAGCGTGGATGCCGGCTGTCCGCCGGGCCACGTGGCCGACCTTATCCTGGACATGACCGCCGGTGGATCGTACGCGGCGGCAGACACCTTTCAGATCAGCATCGGCCAAAGACCCATCTTGCTGGTGGATGACGATGATGGTAAAAGTTACCAGAGCTACTGGCTCGATGCCCTGGACGCCAACGGATATTCTTATGAAGTCTGGGAGCTTTCCAGCAAGGGTTCGCCCCCGCCGGACAGCCTGAAGCAATATCGCGTCGTCCTGTGGACCACGGCCGACGATTATGGGTCTACCGGCTCTCCGACGACCCTGACGGCAACAGATCAGGCTAATTTGCAGGCCTATCTGGATGCCGGAGGGAACCTGTTCCTTTCCAGCCAGGACGTGCTTTACGACAACGAACCGGTCACCTCCTTCATCACCGATTACCTGCATGTGGCCGATCATGAAGATGACACACACCCCACGCAGGTGAGCGGTTTTAACGGGGACCCCATCAGCGACAGGATGATCCTGCCGCTGAGCTTTCCCTTCAGCAACTGGGGCGACGATATCGTTGTCGGGGCCGGAGCCACCTGTATTTTCGAAAATAACGATTACAGCACTGCGGAGTTCATCAGAGAAGGACCGCCCGCCGAGGAAGATCTTGCCAAGGGTGGAGAGAAACGGGGTGCCGGCGGGGCCCTCCGCTATCCCGATGATGGTTCCTCCACCTACAAAGTGGTGTTCTCCGTCTTCGCCTTCGAGGCTATCAGCACATCGGCCCCTGATCCGAACAACCAGAAGACGGTTTTGGCCAATATCGTCGACTGGTTCTTAGGCGATTGTATTCCGCCATCGCCGGTAACTAATTTAGTGGCTATCCTCGGGGAAAATCAGCTGGTCCTGGAGTGGTCTCCGGCCATAGACAGCAAGGGTGTAGATCACTATGTGATTTACCGCAATACACAGCCTGATTTTCTGCCCTCAGCCACAGATTCCATGGGATCGGCCGCGGACACCTTCTTCGTCGACACCAGTAGCGCCATCGGAGACACCCTGACCAACCACTATTACTCTGTGAAGGCCGTGGATGGAGCCGGCAACAAATCGTTTGCTTGCGGAAACATCGGTGAATTCGATAGCCATCTCACCAACATCCACCCTGATAGCCTTAGGACCCTTCAACCGTAGTTGCCAAGAGCTTCTGGGCGAGAGGTTTTGGTTTTTTCCCATGACAGGTGGCCGTATAGAGCGGTCGCCTGTCATGTCATTATCCACGATGGGGTTTTTGTTTCTGTCGAAATGTCGTTCTAGTTCCTGAGGCGTCAGATGGGTATCAGCCCGGTAATGTATGATGGCTGGGAATCGGTGGTCTCCGTTCGGTCCGGGGAGTTCGACCATTACTTGCAATATTGGAAATAGAGACAGTTTGCAACCAGTGGAGGTAGGTGCATATGAACAGATCGTTGGAGAAATTGTGGCTGACGGGCGCTTTTTTGCTGGCCCTGAACATGGGAATGGCCGGTTATGCCTGGGCCCAGAGCTCCCCGGAGTGGATCGCCATGGGAGGTCCCCAGGCGGGACGGGAACCGGTCATCTCCGTCCTTGCCTCAGATGATAAGATCATCGAGATCCAGATGAGCACCCCCGGCCTGTTTCGGGAACTGGTACCCACCCCCGGAGGGGAATTTCCCCGGCTGTCCATGCCGCCGGAGGGTTTTACCACGGAGATAGGCTGGCCGCAGTTGCCGGTTATTTGCCGGTGGGTGGAAATACCCGCCGGGGCCCGGGTGGAGCTGGAGGTGGTGGAGGAGGTGACCAGCGTTTTGTCCCTGGATGAGCTGGAAATTCATCGCCCCATCGCCCCGGTGCAGCGGCCCGTGCCCAAGATCCCCGGAGCCCGGCAGGCTATGAATTTCGAAAGGGACGAGGGCTTCTATGCTCAAGACCAGTGGTATCCTGGGGATCTAGCCCGGTTGGGGGAGATCGATGAGACGCGCGGGCATCGTCTTGTGCTTCTGAAAGTCTATCCCGTCCGATACAATCCCCGGAAAGGAACGGTATCCGTCTGTTCCCGGCTGCGCTTGAAACTCCACCTGCGCGGCTCGGATCTGGAGGAAACCAGTAGAAAGATCAAGCGGTGGCACAGCCACGACATGGAGAAAGCCCTGAGGCGAAAGGCGCTTAATTACGACCGCTATGCTGACAAGGATGTGCCCGCTCTGCCCATCGGATATCTGATCATCACGCACGACAACTTCTACAGCCAGGTGCAGCCCCTGGCTCAGTGGAAGGAGCAGAAGGGGTTTGTGGTGACGGTGACCAGGTTTTCGGAGATCTCGCCGCAGACCAGCACCGGCATCAAGACCTATATCCAGGATGCCTATGATAACTGGCCGGTGCCGCCCACCTATGTTCTGTTGGTGGGAGATGTTGGCTATATCCCCACCTTTTACGGTTCCTCCAGCTCCACGGAGACGGACCTGCCCTATTCGGACATGGAGGGCAGCTATTTTCCCGAGCTGGAACTGGGCCGTTTTTCGGTGAGCAGCACCACAGAGGTGACGGCCATCGTGGATAAGGTGCTGGACTATGAACGGACGCATCTGGCTACTCTGAATTGGTTTACAGAGGCCGTTTTCATGGCCTCTTATGACAACTGGCGGGTCAGCGAGGGAACCCACAACTACGTCATCAGCACCTACTTAGAGCCCAACCGCTACACCTGCCACAAGATTTACGCCCGCCTGGGAGGAGGAACGTCCGATATTACCTCCAACATCAATGCCGGCCGGGCCATCGCCAATTACTCGGGACACGGAAACCGGACCTCTTGGTCCAATCCTGGCTTCAGCAAGAGCAACATCGATAACCTGAGCAACGCCGACAAATATCCCTTTGTTATCAGCAACGCCTGTCTGACCAGCGATCTGGGTTACAGCGAGTGTTTCGGCGAGCACTGGGTGAATGTGGCCAACAAAGGGGGAATTGCCCACTGGGGGTCCTCCAATTACACCTATTGGGATGAGGATGACATCTTAGAGAAGAGAATGTACAGGGCCATCTTCGAGGATGAGCTATTTACCTTTGCGGGATTCACCAACCAGGCCAAGTGGTATCATTACCAATATTGGGATGGTGCGGGACTGAGCAGATATTACTACGAGTGCTACATTCTGCTGGGCGATCCCTCGCTGATGCTGCCCACAGCCATACCCGCCGCCCTGACCGTGGATCATCCGGCCACGGTGCTCCTGGGGCCCAGCGATGTGACGGTCACGGTCACCCATGAAGGTTCTCCTGTGGAA
>DAOVRJ010000157.1 GCA_030628225.1 Candidatus Zixiibacteriota bacterium
ACCTCCCGCGGGTTTCGAACCCGCGGGAGGTTAAAAAACGTTTATCGGTGTCGAAACTTGAAAAGTATTGTCATGCCTGCGCATGCAGGCATCTCCGAAAGCAGAACAAGTGAAGGATACGGTCAATGCGGAGGTTTCGGCTCCCCACTTTCGTGAGGACAAGATTCGCCGGAATGACAAAAGAGAGGTTCTCCCAACTCTCCGAACTCGTTAACCCAGCATCGAGCTTCGTACCTCTTCCAGAAGCTCGTTTGTCGACCTCGAAACTCGTTAAGTGATATGTTGGGTTTCGTTCCGCAGAGGCTCCCGCCTCTGCGGACAGGGCCGGAGGGGCAGGAGCCTCTCCGGGACAATCCCATCTCTTGGGGCGTCGGGTACGGTGACCCGACGTCACCTACGTAAAAACTCATGGCCATTGGTTTCTACGAGTCTCGAATCCCGAACCCCGGTTTTTACATATTAAAGCCCCAACTCAACCAAGTCAACATATTTCTGCAGGGATAAAAAAACCGCCGGAGCCCATCAGGACCCCGGCGGTCTCGTTGACCACTATGCGGTCAGCTTACTTCAAGAACACCATCTTCTTGGTGGCGGAAAAATCATCGGTCTGCAGACGGTAGAAGTAAACACCGCTGGCGTTGCCGGCGGCATTCCAGCTGATCGTATGCCGTCCGGCGCTCTTGGTGTCGTCAACCAGAGTGACCATCTCCTGACCCAGAAGGTTGTAAACCTTCAGGGTCACGTGAGCCTTCTCAGGCAGTGCGTAGCTGATCTCGGTGCTCGGGTTGAACGGGTTGGGATAGTTCTGATTCAGAGCATAGGACACGGGAACGGCGTTGGGCGTCACCGAGCAGAACATCGGGTGCATGGTCTCGCTGCCGTCCAGATCAATGTCACTCAGCTGGTAGGTGTAAGCCGCGCCGTTGGTGACCTGACGATCCACATAGATGTAATCGTGGGCGTCGCCGAAGGCCGGCACGCTGGCGATCACTTCATCATCGCGGTAGATGTTGAAGGAGTGGGAACCAACCTCCGCCGCTGTCCTCCAGGTGATGGTCACCTGACCATCGCCGGCCGCGGCCTCGAAACTGGCCAGCTCAACATAACACGGGGGACCAATATCATTTGCATCCCTGGGGTTGAGCTCATACGAGTCGTAGCTGTAATGCACGATCCCGGTGATACCCTCGAACGTCTCACCCAGGAAAGGCTCGTAGTGATAGATGAAGTCGTCGATCTGGCACGTATCAGTGCCGTCGGACACGTACCACTCGCCGTATCCACTAGCTTCCTGGGTGCAGAACACATTCTGCAGACAGCACAGGACACCCTCGAAAGACTCAGAGTGAGCATCACAGCTATCGGCCAAATCGCCTGGAGTGATGACCAGAGCCGTAGGTTCAGGGTTACCACTGGAGTGGATGGTGAATTCACTGACGTTCTTCATCTCCGTCAAGCCGTAGTACTCATCCACCTCGGCGGTGATGGTGATGCTGTCGCCCCGAGAGGGATCGATGGCGGCCTCATAGACAAAAACGCCGCTCCACAGCCCGTTGTCCGGCTCCTCAATCCAGAAATTAGGATAGTCACCGGATAGGACGGCGGTGACGATACCGGAGGTGACCACCACATTGCCATCCTCAGGAGAGGGATAACAACCCGGCGTCTCGGTGGTCTCGTTGTACTGGATCTCGGGAATGGTCAGGGTGTCGGGCGGAGGCGGAGGTGCAGCTTCCTGGAAGGAGGCGTCGTCGACGTACACGGTACCCTGGCCGGATGTGGATACGTCATAGCACCTTATCATAGCGATAGCGGACACGGCACCGGCCGGTGCTGTCTGCTCGCCCGAGCTTAATTGCTGCCAGCTGGTGCCATCTGAAGTGTAGCCGCCGTAATAGGTGCTGATCGTTCCTCCTCCTGAATCCTTCCACCTGACGCATACCCGGACCCTGCCTAGGGGGTCGTTGTCGTAGGCCCAAAAAGTGAACTCATAGGTCTGGCCCGCAGTGACCGCCACGGTCTGGCCAAAGTCCTGATTGCTGGTCGATGTCCAGGTGAGATTGCAGCTATAGGTACCGCTGTTGACTATGGTTCCCTCCTGGGTGGCCGTGAACGAGCCGGTTATAAGAGTCCAGCTGTCCGGCGGGCCGCCGGGTCCGGCGGTCCAGGTCTCGAATCCCGCGTTCAACAGCAGGTTTTGACCCATCGCATAGCCGGTCAATCCCAGAGTGCACAGAGCAACGATCATAATCGCAAATAGTTTCTTGCTCATTTACCTTCCTCCTCTCTACGTGAAAAAGCGAAGAAAACGAAAAAGATAATCTACCTCTAAAGCCACCACCTCCTTCAAAGGGATAAAGTTTTCAATCGTTTCCAATTGCCAGATGCAGCACACTAAAACACTCCCTATTTCCCGCAGACATCACCTCCCCAGCGGAAAGAAGTTCTGCATACACCACTTCATTCCATAAATTACCCTACAATACTATTCTACCAGAAATCACATTTTTTGTCAAGCCTTTTTTTCGCTTTTTTTCCGCATTATTAAAGAATTTCTCAGCAGCAACATTTTCTTCTTGACAGGGCAGGCAGAAAGTGTTAGTCTTGTAGTGTCTTAAGCAAAAGTCCAAAATCAACCCGGGGAGGTAAATATGGACTTGAATTCATCAGATTCTCAGCCAAAATCAGAAAATAAAGCGGATGTGCCGTTTCAACCCCACGTTCCCGCTGAGCGATCAATCGCTGAGCTCACCGTCAAGGCTGTCGCCCTGGGGGCGGTGCTGGCCACCATCATGTGCGCGGCCAACGCCTACTTAGGTTTGTACGCCGGGATGACCGTCTCGGCCAGCATACCGGCAGCGGTCATCTCCATGGGTATTTTGCGCGGCCTGCTGCGCCGGGGGACCATCTTAGAGAACAACATCGTCCAGACCATCGCCTCCGCCGGGGAATCCCTGGCCGCCGGCATCATCTTCACCATCCCCGCCCTGGTCATCGCCGGGGTCTGGACCCAGTTCAAGTTCTGGCCCGTCACACTGGTGGCCATCTTTGGAGGCCTGCTGGGAGTGGTCTTCATGATCCCCCTCAGACGAACCCTCATCGTGGAGGAGAAACAGCTCATCTACCCGGAGGGTGTGGCCTGTGCCGAGGTCCTGGAGGTTGGCGAAAAGGGCGGCAGCGGTGTGGGTTACGTCTTCTCGGCCCTGGGCTTTGGGCTGCTTTTCAAGTTGCTGATCAGTGGGTTGGCCATAATTAAAGGGACGGTGGAGGGAGCCGTGCGGGTGGGCAGAACCATCCTTTATAATGGCAGCGACATGTCCGTGGCCCTGTTGGGGGTTGGCTACATCGTGGGCTTCAACATCGCCCTGCTGGTCTTCATCGGCGGGGCTTTAGCCTGGCTGGTGGGCATACCCCTGTTAGGCCTGGCCAGGGGCCTGGAGCTGGCCAGCTCCCCCCTGGATGGAGCCTGGCATATGTGGGAAACGGAAATTCGCTATATGGGCATCGGGGCCATGGTGGTGGGCGGCATCTGGTCCATCATCAAGATCCGTCACGGCATCGCCACCGGCCTGCGGGAGGCCCTGTTCGGCTACCGGGGAAGTCATGCCGGAGGACTTCTCCCCCGCACGGAGCAGAACCTCTCCCGTCGGCTGATCCTGCTGTTGCTGACCCTGACGGTCATCCCCATCTTCATTCTCTATGGCAACCTCACCGGATCAGCCAACATCGGCCTGGTGGCCGGGCTGGCCATGGTCATCAGCGCCTTCTTCTTCGTGGCCGTCTCCAGCTACATCGTGGGCCTGGTGGGCAGCTCCAACAACCCCGTCTCCGGCATGACCATCTGCACCGTCCTGTTCGCCTCAGCCCTGCTGCTTTTGTTTGGCATGTCCGGAAACAGCGGCATTCTGGCCACCCTGGGGGTTGCCGGCGTGGTCTGCTGCGCCGCCTGTACTGCCGGCGATGTATCCCAGGATTTGAAGACGGGATATCTGCTGGGAGCCACGCCCCGAAAACAGCAGCTGGCCCAGGTCGTCGGGGTCATCGTCCCGGCCGTCGTCATCGCCCCCACCTTAGCACTGCTGCACTCCGCCTACGGCATTGGCACCGGGGGCCCCGAATCCCTGAAAGCACCCCAGGCCACCCTTTTCGCCAGTCTCGTCAAAACCATATTCACCGGTCAGGCCTTGCCCTGGGCCATGATGACCATCGGGGCAACCGTTGGGATAATACTGATCTTCCTCGATGAGGCCCTGCGGACCCGGGGCTCCTCTTTCCGGGCCCACATCATGCCCGTTGCCGTGGGCATCTACCTGCCCCTGAGCCTGTCGGAGCCCATCCTGCTTGGCGGCCTGATCAGTTTGGTGGTGGGGAAATTGGCCTCCCGGAAGGGCGCCGAAGCCGCCAAGGAAGCTCAACATCGCGGAACCCTGCTCAGCTCGGGACTCATCGCCGGAGAAGCGATCATGGGAATCATCCTGGCCGGCCTCATCGTATCCAAGGTAAAACTGCCCATTAAGATCCTGGAAAGCGACATCATCTCCCTCTTCATGTTCGTCATCGTCATCCTGCTGCTGGGCTGGATATCCTTAAAGGGCAGGAAATAGCTCAGAATTGCTCAAATCTCGAAAAAAAGACAGAGTGTGAGAACCGAGAAAGGAGCACTCCATGAATGCTCTGGAAAAGGCGGCCCGGATCGCCGTCCGGGACTGTATGGCCGTCAAAAAGGGAGAGATGGCCCTGGTCATCACCGATGAGCCCCTGAGGAAGATCGGGCGTCTTCTGTGGCAGGCCTGCCGCCATGCCGGGGCCGAGGCCATCTTGACGGAGATCATCCCCCGCAAGACCTCCGGCGAGGAGCCACCCGCCGCCCTGGCCGCTTTTATGAAAAAGGTCGACCTCATGCTGATCCCCACCAGCAAATCTATGTCTCACACGGATGCCCGACGCAGTGCCTGCCGGGCGGGCGTCCGCTGCGCCACACTGCCGGGCATCACCGAGGACACCATGCGCCGGGCCCTGAACGCCAACTATAAAAAGATCGCCCGGCTGAGCCAGCGGATCTCCCAGATCCTCACCAGGGGCTCTGTTGCCCATATCACCACTCCTGCGGGCACAGACGTGCACATGTCTCTGGTGGGCCGCAGGGGTTACCCCGACACCGGCCTGGTGCATAAGCCCGGCGACTTCAGCAATCTTCCGGCGGGGGAAGCCTACCTGGCGCCGGTGGAGGGAAGCGCCCAGGGGATCATCGTCATCGACGGCTGCATCGGGGAGACTGGCCTGCTGAAAAAAACCATCGTCTTGCAGGTGAAAGATGGATTCGTCACCAAAATCTCCGGGGGTGCCCAGGTCGAGATTCTGCGCCGGGCCATTCGCGGTCTGGGAAAGCCGGCCCGGAACATCGCCGAGCTGGGCATCGGCACCAACGACCGGGCCCGGGTTGTGGGCAGCTCCCTGGAGGACGAAAAGGTCCTGGGCACGGTGCACATCGCCATGGGCGACAACGCTTCCATGGGCGGGAAGGTCTCCGTGGCCAGCCACCTGGACGCCATCCTGCTCAAGCCCACCCTGACCATCGACGACCGGCTAATCATGAAGGACGGACACCTGCTCTTGTGAAAGAGTGGGGTGAGTTTTGAGAGTTTGGAGAGTTTGGAGAGTTGGGAAAGTTGGGAGTTCGAAACGGGAAGCAAAAACGGTAGAAAGCTAGGAAAAATGAGCGGGGGGTGGCGCTCCAAACTCCGAGCTCCGCATTCCGAGTTATGATACTCCCACCTTAACGTTTTTAACTCATTTAACTCCCTAAATTCTCTCAACTCATTAAACGAACACATGTTTTTCTTACCAGTATCCAGAATCCAGTATCCAGCATCCAGTATCCAGCATCCAGTATCCAGCATCCAGTATCCAGAATTACTTATTATCAGGACCAGTCATGAAGAAAAA
>DAOVRJ010000231.1 GCA_030628225.1 Candidatus Zixiibacteriota bacterium
ACCACCGTGTATTCCACTACATCACCGGGGGCGGTATCCGGCTCATAGGAAGTTTGTCCGATGTTGTCGGTGGCGGTGATATAGAACCCCACCGTTGTTCCCAACGGCTGGGGCGGGATTCTACCCAGGTACGAGGCGCCGCCGAGATGCTCCAGGGGTGCGTCGAAGAACTCCCCGCCGTCCAGTTGGTAATACAGTATGGCCTCGGTGATGGTCCCGTCGTCCACGATGGTCACCTCCACCCTCACCGTATCCTCGGGCTGGGGTGGAATAGGGGAGTATGAGTAGCCGATGAGCGGAGCGCCGGTGGCCAGAACCAGGTCCTCCGGTTTGCGGCACAGAATGGTGTAGTTGCCGTAAACGTGATAGATTATACCGGTGATGGATTCGTAGATGGACCCGGCCGGTGGCTTGGGGTAAGTCTGCAGGCTGTCGGCATAGAGGCGGATCACACACGACTCCGAGGAGCCGCCATCGTCGCTCGCCCAGAACTGGTTGTATGCAGACACTTGGCCGGTGACTACCACATTGTCCACCCGGACCAGGCAGCCCTCGTACTGCTCCGCAGAGCGCTCGATGGAGGCCAGAGAGTCCACATCTGAGGGCGATAGGGCGATCACCTGGGGCAGGGGAATCCCCTCGCCCACCTTCAGCACGCTGCTGGTGGTGATGATCTCGGTCATGCTGGTCTCGATGTTGAAGCCCGTCTCCAGGCTGTCGCTGGAGGTGGTGTATTCTCCGATGGTGCCGATGACCAGGATGGAATCCCCACGGCCCACGTTGAAGGCAGAATTGTCGCTGTTGAAGAGCAGAATGCCGCTCCAGGGCCCGCCGGCGACATCCTGCATGTACAAGGTGATGTTGCCTCCAGCGTAGAGCTCTCCGGCGCCCACGGTGACGATACCCGTGGTCCAGATGGTATCGTTGGGAGATGCGGCCTGATAAGAGCTGTCGTCGCCGGCATCGACCAGCTGAATGTCCTGAATGCTCATATAGGGATAGGGGATCTGGGCGCCGGCCGGTGAGGACCACATCAGGGCGAGGGCCAGGAGGACGAAGGATATAGATGACTTCATTGTCTTTCTCCTTTCCGGCTAAGGGTTATTTGATGACCAGGAATTTGGCCAGTCTTACCTGGCCTGTATCCAGATCTTGCACAGCGCAGATATACAGCCCGGTGGCAACGGGCTGATCCTTTCTGGAGATCATATTCCAGACGTGCTCTCCGTAATCAGGGTCGTGATGTTCGAAACTATCCACCAGATCCCCGGCCAGGGTGTAGATGCGAATCTGGGAGTGGGCCGGCAGATTGTTGAAGTAGAGCTTGCGATCTCGCTCGCCGACACCATCCCACAGAGCCCAGGCCCGGTAGGGATTGGGGTAAACGCCGATCTTTCCCGTGGATTTCGGCTTTGTGCCCGGATAGACCAGGATTTTGTTGAGGCCGATGCTGCTCTCCAGGCTGGGCAGGTTGTTATCCGGGTCGCCCCGGTCGAAGGCGGTGACCGCATACCAGTAAGGCCAGCCATTGTGGACATCTTCGTTGACAAATTCGTGCTGAAGTCCGGTGTTGTATCCCAGATCGTCTATTGTATCGAACTGGGCGATTAGGATGAAGGAGTTCAGTTCACCCTGCGCGGAGGTACTGCGATAGATACGATACCCCTCGAAGTCCTTCTCTTGACTGACCGGGTCGATGTAGTCCTCAGGGGAGGAGTCCCAGCTAAGCGTCACCCGGCCGTCGTAAGGATCGACCTGCAGGCCCGGCGAGGGGGGTGGTGTGGGGAGGGTGTAATCGTTATCGTAGGCGATCTGGGCCCAGGAGGCGTTCAGGCGGAGGCGAGCCAGGCGGTCTGTCTCCGGCCCCCACTTGCCGCAGACGATGGCGAAGACTACGTTGATGGTGGAGTCGGCCTCCAATTCATCGAGGGGGCCGCAGGAGAGGAGCATGACCCAGTCCGATGGTTCCGGGGTGGTAGGCCCCAGGTCCGGGGCCAGCTCGATGTAACCCTGCCTTAACTTGTCATATCGGGCTCCCTCATCCCTGGGCATAAGCAGATACTGATAGCCGGGATTGGCAGAGCTGGTCTTCTTCCACAACCAGTGATTGTAACGGGTCAGGGAGTCCAGATCGATGACCGGGGTGACGCCTAACAGCTTCAACCCTACGTAACTGTCTGCATAACCGTAGTCTCCATCGTCATCGAACTCGTAGGCCAGCCGAAGGCTGTCCACGTAGCCGTTGCTGTCATCATAGTAGTTCCAGTCTCCCTCCTCCGGATCGGTGAGGTTCCTGTTGCCCACGGTGGTATCCACCCAGAAGCCCAGGCAGATGTCGCGCAGGGGCAATCGATCGGTGCGGATGTTCTTGATGCTGAAATTGAGGACGGCGAAGGCGTCGGCGAAGGGGTAGCTCCAGGCGTAGGTCTCCTGGTGGATCTCGATGCCCAGAGGGGTGTGGTTGGGAATCTGAATGGAGGTTCCCGGGACCACTAAGTGGGTGTCGGTGTATGTGCAGATGAAATCCTGTTCCGAGATAGCCGATGGGCTGTAGTACCGAGAGGTGGTGATGGAGGAGTACTCGGCGATACTGTCGCGCAGATTGGCGGCGAACTCGAAACCCTCCTCACCCTGTTGCACCGAACTGGCGTCCAGAGCTCCGGTGGAGACGTGGATGGTGCCGTCGGGGGTCCGGGCGCCTACCCAGAGGCCTCCCCGGTAAAGATGCTCGATTCCCGAGCCCAGGGGATGCTCGCAGGAGGGCTGCTCCGGATCGGATAGGGCATTGCCGAAGTTGTTGAAGTTGGTGATGGTCAAGCCGATGTTGCCGATGTTGGTGGAGTGCCAGAAATCGTCCACCAGGGGTTTGAGCGGGCCTGTTCCGGATGGTCCCCGGCCCCGGGCATCCTGAGCGTCCACCGGCCCAATGAGGCACAGGGCCACGATCATAGTCAGAAGACAGAAATGAGTGACAACCAAACGATTAGATATCATTGGCTTATGTTGTAATGGCGGTGTTGGGAAGAGAGGATTCCGGCGTGAAATTAGGCTCCATTGGACGCCGGATTAATTACTTCGCGGAAAGGAAAAGTATCTGCACGCATCGTTCCAATAATATCGGCTGGAGACGGTAAAGTCAAGATATTTTTGTGTAAATGGAGGATTTAAGGATTCTGGATGAGAAAGGCGGATACTGGATAAAAGCCGAGATTCGAGACTCGAGATTCGGGAAAAGCCGGGGACCGGGAATCGGGAACCGTAAGAACCAAACATAATTTCCCAAGGAATGTCATTCCCGCGTGATCCCCGATTAAATCGGGGAGGAATCCAGAGGCTTTATGAAGGTTTATTCTGTCCCGGAGAGGCTCCGGCCCCTCCGGCTCCAATTCGAGGGGTCAAGGGGCCGAGGGTTCAAGGGAAAAGCAATTCAAAACCTGTTGATGTTCCAAGTGGTGGTGGACGGGGATTGCTCGAATCCCTGAATCCTCGAATCCTTGGGTTGCAGCCGAAAGGTCAGAGGGTGTTGTGTCTCTGCGGCCATAGACCTCAACTGAGTGCTACCCCCTTCTCTCTGAAGGTTCAGTTGGAAAAAATACTATGCAGTAATCACTCTTACTTTTTTTCTTTTCCCGAGTTTCGAGTCTCGAGTCTCGAATCTCGGCCTTTCAGAGGGGGTAGCGGAGGACAGCGAGGCTGGCGGCCGGCCGAACGGGAGAGTGAGGACGGCATGCCCCGGGTTTGTCCCGGGGCATAGCCAGCCGGTGCCCGCC
>DAOVRJ010000035.1 GCA_030628225.1 Candidatus Zixiibacteriota bacterium
ACCAGGCTATTTGATGTGATTTCTGCGCTTCAATCCGCTGTTGATGATGCTGATCCAGATGTGAGTGCCTCCGCTGAATATGCCCTCACTCAAATTGCTCCTATTTCAGTAGAAGAGGAATCAGCTTCACAGCCAAGCTTTGCTTTGTATCAAAACTATCCCAACCCTTTTAACCTCACCACAACAATTCCATATCAACTTGATAAGCCAGCGAAAGTGAGAATACTGATATACAACATCATGGGGCAGCAAATCAGATATCTAGTGAATGAATATCAAGATTCAGGATACTATGCTGTATCATGGAATGGAGAGAATCAGTTTGGCAACGCGGTTGCTAGTGGGATATATTTCTGTCGGATAAAGGTTGGCAGCAGTACGAAAACGATGAGAATGTTGCTCTTAAAGTAAGGAGATTCTTTATTTTGTCTAATCTGTAAATAGATAATATGTTATGCGCCTAACCTGCGCGTTAGCTACTTCTGAAGAAGCTGAAGGAAAATTATGAAACCAATCTATCTCGTATGCGCGATTCCCGTTCTGGCGTCGCTGGCGTGTTCAGATACGGAGCTGGGTCCGCAGGGCGTCAACCCCGAGAAGCCTCCCATTTATGTTTCCATCGTTACCCATAACGAGGAGCCTCTGTCCGGTCTTTATCCCGATTTCGTTGCTGACGAAGCCGCCTTCTGGCAGCACCGCGCCAAGGTAGTTGAATTTGCCCGCATGCTCTGCGAAGAGGGAGTTGAGTTTAACTATCAGTCTGATTGGAACTTCCTGCTTGCCGCTGCTATGTACGACACTGGGACCGTGTCCACAAACGAGAAAAACTTTCTCCGTTTCCTTAAAGATGACCTGGGATTCGGAATCGACCCCCACGCCCACGAAAGTAGTTACAACATGGCTGACGTAGCGTATCTTATAGATAGCCTGGGGGTCGAGACCTCCAACATCGTGGGAGGTTTCATCTGCTTTCCTCCCATTTCCTCCAAGCTGGAGTACTTAAGAGACACCCTTCACGGCTGGGAGTACGAATTTGACTGGAAAGCTGAACTCTTGTGGGGCGGCGCGACGATCCTGCATCAAAATGAGGATAGCTTGTGGATTTCCGGGATATGGAAACCCCAGGACAACTTCCACTTCCTGTCCCACGACAACCAAGCCCCATTGCCTTACATCGGAGGCTTCAAGCCTCGTTGGGAAGGCCTGGACAGCCTCCTGAGCCGGCAAGCTGCTGGAGAGCTGAACGAGGGCCAAATATACACTCAGACCATCATGATCACCCAGATCAACTTGGTCTCCAATCCTGGAAGTGTTGACCAGTATCGTCAGAAGATAATCGATTATGCCCCATATACAGACTCAGGTCTCATCCAATGGGTCCAACTGGGTGAGGTTATCGATATCTGGCACGCCGAATACGGCTCGCGGCCTGCTCTGTATTCCTGGATAGAAGGCGACATCACCCCTGAGACAGGCACGCCCGGCGGTTTCGCTGTGCCGGAGCTATAGGTCTGGACCCAACCCGGCGAGAGGTCTGGTGAGCTTCAGCCTATCCTTTGCTTTGGACGCAAGCGAACTTGGCGGGTTTGTCTCAGAGAGATCGAAAATCGCAACAATGACAGGCAATCACATCAGGGACAAACTGAAGCAAAACCATAGCCTGGAGCGTATTTTCACTTGGCTGCTAAGAATGGTACGCCTTACCTCAAGCCAAATTTTGTCTTGACAATAAAGGTGCGTTTAAAGATATTATATTTTCTATGTCACCTACTATGATGGGGGAACATAGGGACATCCACATCTACGTTCTAATAGAAAAGGGGCTGTTCCATCCTTTGTTTGCAATATTGCACTGGACATAGTTTATGGTGAGGTAAATATCATTTACGACATTGGGAAAGCGAACATTGTTGCAGAAAGAAATTGATAGATAAGTCCTTCGTAAATAAATGAACTCACTAGAGAAGAACGGAAAACGATTAAAATATGGGTGCCTTGGTGCGTTTCTCAGGAGGCCATATTTGAGAAAGGAGAGGAAATGATAGGCCGGGAAGATGTTCAAAAACGGGTGATAAAAGTAACCTCGCAGGTGCTGAGAATTGATCAGTCTGAAATTGGGCCCGAATTGAATTTTGTATTTGACCTTGGGGCAGAGTCAATAGACAGCATCACTTTAGTCACTGGTTTTGAAAAAGAGTTTGATATCGAAATGGATGAGGACTCTGCTTTCGAAGTGCAAACAATAGACAAAGCTGTAGATTACATTATTGATTACTTAGAGAAGAAAAAAAATACGGGGGGGGATTCTAAATGAGAATTATTATTACGAAAGATTACGATGAAATGAGCAGACGAGCTGCATCAATTATTTTCGAGCAAATTTGCAATAAACCTCACTTTGTTCTGGGGCTGGATGTATCTGATACTGTAATAGGAACGTACAAGGAACTGATCAAACTGAACAAAGAAGAGCGTTTGGATTTTTCAAGGGTGGTGACGTTTAACCTGGATGAATATTTGGGACTAACATCAACCCATCGTTATAGTTGCCGCTACTTTATGGACACGAACCTGTTTAATCATATCAATATTGATAAACGAAATATATACTTCCCGAATGGTTTAACCAAAGATCCGCAAATTCTTTGTCAGCAATATGAAAAACTGATTAAAGAAGTTGCCGGGATTGATCTTCAGGTTTTAGGAATCGGCAGGAATGGTCATATCGGAGTCAATGAACCCGGTTCATCTCTTAATTCTCGTACCAGAATAAAAACTCTGCCAGAGGAAACTGTTCAGAATATAACTAAGGTTTTTGAGAAACCCGGAGATGTCCCCAGATTCGCTATAACCATGGGCTTAGGAACCATAATGGAAGCGCGCATGTGCATGTTGTTAGCCAGTGGAAAGAGAAAAACAGAAGTTCTTGTCAAAGCTATCGAAGGTCCGGTCAGTTCAAGTGTTCCGACCTCAATGCTACAGCTTCATCCAAATGCTATTATTATTGCTGATGAAGAAGCAGCTGCCGACCTGAAGCAGAAGAATTATTACCTTTATGCTGAAAAAATGACCCAACAATTGGGATGTGCTCAAATATAAATATGAAAACTAAAAACTTTGAACAAATCTTTTATCCAACGTCGATTGCTGTTGTTGGTGCAACGAATACTCCGGGGACAGTCCCCAATGATATATTCACTAATATTATGCGAAGTGGATACCCCGGATCAATTTACCCGGTAAGTCCTGGTCACGCCACGATCTCAGGGGCCAAGGCGTATAAATATGTGGTTGATATTCCCTATCCGGTCGATTTAGCAGTTATAGTTTTCCCAAGTAGCGTCTGTGCTTTGGCGCTCGAGCAATGTGGACAGAAGCGAATCAAAGCCGCAATTGTTATATCAGCTGGATTTAAAGAAATTGGACCAAAAGGTAAAGAACTGGAAGACCAATTAAAAGCGATCGCTGATAAATATGACATATCGATCATTGGACCAAATTGTCTCGGTGTGATCAACGCCGACAGCGCCATACAATTAAACGCGAGTTTCGCCCGTAAAATGCCTGAAGAGGGAGCAATAGGATTTTTGTCTCAAAGTGGAGCACTCTGCACAGCCGTGTTAGATTATGCCTTAAACAAACACATAGGCTTTTCAAAATTTGTGAGTTTTGGTAACAAAGTAGATATCAATGAGGTCGATCTATTACAGTATTTACTCAGTGATAAAAAAACAAAGACTATTTTATTATACCTCGAAGAAATAGGTTTAGGAAAAAATTTAATCCAATTGCTGAAGGGAAATCCTAACAAGAAACCTATATTGGCATTAAAAGCCGGACGAACTTCAGATGGAATTGCTGCTGCTCAGTCTCACACCGGTTCACTGAGTGGGTCAGATGAAGTTTGCGATGCTGCTTTCAAACAGCTGGGCATCATTCGTGCAAAGAACATCGAAGAGATGTTCAATCATGCAATAGCCTTAACTTACCAGCCTGTCCCGAAATCAAATAGAATAGCCATTGTTACGAATGCTGGTGGCCCAGGAGTAATGGCCACTGATGCATCCATTGAGAATGGTTTAGAGTTAGCTAAATTTAGTCCGGATACAAATAAGATACTTAAGAAATCATTGCCCCGAATGGCTAATACTAAGAATCCAGTGGATCTAATTGGAGACGCTCGAGCTGACCGTTACGATGCGGCCCTGACCAGTATTTCTCGAGATGATAATGTAGACGGTGCCTTGTGTATCCTGACACCGCAATCAATGACTGATATAGAAGCAATTGCTCATTTGATCTGCAGAGTTGAAAAAGAAATGACCAAGCCTCTGCTCTGTTCCTTTATGGGCGGAAGTGATGTGTTGAATGGAATTGAGATATTGCAAAAAAGACATATACCACACTATGCGTTACCTGAATCAGCCTGTCAATCTTTTGCAGCAACTGTTCGACACAAAAGGTGGCTTTCCCGTCCGCAGAGTAAGGTGAGAAATTTTAAAGTGAATCGCTCGCGGGCGAAAGAAATAATAGAAAAGTACCTTGGCCGCGGCCAAAGCTACCTGTCCGAGCCGGATGCCTTGGAGATTTTGGACAGTTATGGGTTCCCAATTTTGAACTACAAAATAGCTAAAACAGCCAAGCAAGCTGCGAGTTTTAGCGAAGAAATCGGTTTCCCGGTGGCTTTAAAGATCAGTTCTTCAAGTGTGTTGCATAAATCAGATATTGGCGGTGTACGTATAAACTTAAAAAATAAAAAAGAAGTTACACAAGGATTCAAGCAAATAATCGATAATGTCCAAGCCCAAAAACGAGATGCTCAGATTCTTGGAGTTATCGTGGAAGAAATGGCTCTTCCGGGCAAGGAAGTAATTATGGGTATTAAGAGAGATCCAAGTTTTGGGCCAGTAGTTATGTTTGGTTCAGGTGGAGTCTATGTAGAATTAATTCGGGATATCGCTTTCAGAGTCGCTCCGATAACTGAACTGGATGTCCAGGAAATGATGAAGGAAACCAGATCATACGTTTTGCTGTCGGGTATCAGAGGCGATAGGCCTGCAGATATTGTATTAGTTGAAGAATGCTTGGAACGTCTTTCTCAATTAGCTATGGATTTCCCTCAGATCAACGAACTGGATATCAATCCATTGGTTATTTATGCAAAAGGCAAAGGCGCTAATATAATAGATGCAAAAATTATGCTTAAAATTTAGCTGACAAGACGCAACAACAAAGGAGTCATTCAATGCAATTAGTTGTCTTTGAAGATGAAAAGTATGAACAACTATATCCCCTTTCCCTAACAAGAGCGGTTTTTGAACTAAAATGCGGGATGACCAGTTTGATTGAGAAAATTAGAAGAATGTACCCTACTAATGAAATTTGTTATTTTGTTCGAGATTATATTGTACCGACGTTTAAAAAACGTTTCCCATCTGATTCGGTGAATGATATCCGAAGTCTCCTCGACACCGATATTCTGATCATTAATGGGCGATGTTTATTCATAGATACCCCCTCTGATTTTTTACGCGAAGAAGGATGGGTGGGAGAAAACAACCATGTAGTCCTTGCAAAAATACGAAGAGAAACTTTGGGCGAGTTTCACGGAGATAATTTGGAGGCATTCCTTAATTATATAAAATCAAAAACAAAAAAAGTGCACATAGACTATAAAATGATCAGTTACCCCTGGGATCTGATTAATTATAATTCCGAAGCGATTCTTGATGATTTCAAGAACATGAAAAAGGCAGGCATTGAAGGGTTAATAGCAAAAGAAACAGCCATTTATGGCCCAAAAGAACACGTCTATATCGCAAAAAAAGCAGAGGTACACTCTTTTGTATGTATCGATACGAACAATGGACCCGTGTTTATCGATGAAGGAGCGGAAATCCACCCTTTTTCTCGTATTGAGGGCCCTTGTTATATCGGTAAAAATAGTATTATTTTAGGGGCTAAAATTCGCGAAGGATGCTCAATTGGACCTGTATGCCGGATAGGTGGCGAAGTTGAAGAGAGCATATTTCATGGTTATTCAAATAAATTTCATGATGGATTTATAGGACATAGTTATATCGGGGAGTGGGTTAACCTCGGGGCACTTACCACGAATAGCGACCTGAAAAATGACTATAGTACTATTAGTGTTATTATAAAAGGAAAACCTGTTGACACGGGAAGTACTAAGCTAGGATCATTCATTGGCGACCATACGAAGACGAGCATCGGCACTTATATGAATACTGGAGCTCATATTGGTGCTTTATGTATCATTGTATCTTCTGGAGAAGTTTTACCGAAATATATCCCCTCGGGTAGCTGGTTTATCAACAATTACGCAACGAAAGGTTTCGGCTTGAAAAAAATGCTTCAAACAGCTGAAACGGTTATGGCAAGAAGAAAAGTACAGTATACCGAAGAAGATGCCGAGCTATTGAAAAAAGTATACGAAATTGCTAAACCAGACAGGGATTTGTTAATAAAGAAAACACACTATGGTAAAACCTTATGAGTCGCAGTAAGCAGCAGGCAGTCGCTCCTCCATCCACCCCAGCGAGATGGCCGCGTTGTCATTGCCAGCGAAGCGAAGCAGTCTCGCTTTTCCTCTCCCAACAGAAGAGAGCTCGGTGATCCGCTATTCTTGGGGCTTGAGATTGCAGCTCAAAGATTGCTTTTTCCGAACTCTTCGATCAGTTATAAGAAATCGATTCTATCCCCTTTACAACTCTCTCCTGACAAATTTCTGCATTTGTGATAAAGTGAAGCTACTGATTTTGTTGCTCCTGAATTCAATAAGAATCGAGCGACTCTCAGTTCAATGTCTTTCTGCGCTGTCCCGAACCCCGATCCCCTTTGTTCATAAAAGAAAGCCGCCGATAATACATCGGCGGCTTTTCTAGCGCCATATTGTCATCAAACCCTACGTCCCACTCACCATCATCTCGGCCACGCGGAACGTCGGACACACGGTACGCCGGTCGAAGATCAGGTCCTTGCCCACGGCATCGATGTTCTTGAGCATGTCCAGCATATTAGCGGCGATGGTCACCCTGGCCACGGGCTGGGCCGGCTCGCCGTCTGTGATCCACACGCCGGTGGCCCCCACAGAGAAATCGCCGGTGACCACGTTGGCGGCCTGGCCGATGGTGCTCATGACATAAAAGCCGTTCTTGACGCTGCTGATGATCTCCTTGGGGGATATCTGGCCCTTCTGCAAATAGAAGTTGGACGTCCCGATGCCCGGGCGGCGCTCATAGGACCCCCGCCGGGCGCTCCCCGTGGAGACGGTCCCGGCCTTCTTGGCCGTGGAGGTGTCGTACAGATAGCCCTTGAGCACCCCCTTGTCCACGATAACCTTGGTCTGTGACGGCACCCCCTCATCGTCCACCGACGCGCTGCCCAACCCCTTGTTTAGCAGACCGTCGTCCAGGATGGTCACCAGGTCGGAGCCGATCTTCTGGTCCACCATATCCACCAGGAAAGATGACTTTTTGTAAACCGTGTCGCCGTTGATAGCCCCGGCAATGCCCCGCAGGAAGGTTACTCCCGCCCGGGAATCGAAGACCACCGGGGCCGCCTGGGTGGACACCGGCTTGGCGCCCAGCACGGCCACGGCCCGTTTGACGGCCGTATCGGCCAGCTCCCCAAGGCCGGGCAGGTCCTTGAAGGACCGGGCGTACGAGTACCCCCAGCCGCTGCGCTGGTCGTTATTGCCCTCGGCCACCACACCAATCCCGAAATCACACCAGGAGTCCTTGTAGGAATGGACCAATCCGTGGCTGTTGGCAATAGTCGTCTCCCCCACTACGTTGGTGATCCAGGAATTGTCTATCTTGACCACCAGCGGGTGCTTGGCCAGAGCTACTCGCTCTATCTCCTGGATGAGGTGGATCCGCTCCTCCATGGACATGTCGAACATCTCCGGGTCGTAGATATGCAGGTCGCGGAGCTCCATCTGGCTGGGTTGTGGAAAGACATTGAACTCGTCCGCGGTGGCCTCGGCGGCCAGGGCCACGCCCTTTTTGACCAGAGTGTCCAGTGCCGCCGCGGAGAAATCCGTGGAGCAGACGAAGGACATCTTCCCATCGATGACGATGCGCAGGCCAACGCCCTTGGATGTGGCCTGGTTCATGATCTCCACCTTTAGGTCGCGATTCTCCACATACAGCTCCTGGCCGGTGCTGACGAAGGCCTCCGCAGCCGTAGCCCCGGCCTTCAGGGCCTTTTCCACTGTTTTTTGCGCCAAATCCTCGTATGCCATTTTATCTCCACCTGACTGATTGACGTTGGCTTAATCTCCTTATAGACTCGGCCCGAACCTAGACCTTCGTGCCTCCCACGGTTATGGCCGAGATGCGGAATTCCGGTGCCCCCTCGGTCACGGCGGCTGTCTGGCCGGCCTTGCCGCAGAATCCCAGGGTGAAGTCCAGGTTGGGGCCCACCCGGTCGATCTTCTGCATCACCTCCGGCCCGTTGCCGATGAGGATGGCGTCGCGCACGGGATAGGTGACCTTGCCCTTCTCGATCCGGTAACCCTCGCTGACCCGGAAGACGAACTCCCCGGTCATGGTGTGCACCTGCCCCCCGCTGATACCTTTGACCAGCAAACCGCTGTCCACTGTGTGGATCATCTCCTGGGGGTCGTCATGGCCAGGGGCCAAAAAGGTGTTGGTCATCCGCGGGATGGGCATATCCCGGAAACTCTCCCGACGGCCGTTTCCGGTGGATTCGACCTTCAACTGCATGGCGCTGAGGTTGTCGTGCATGAACCTCTTGAGAATGCCCTTCTCGATGAGCACTTTCCGCTGACCGGGCGTTCCCTCATCGTCTATGGTCAGGCTGCCCCGCTTGCCCATCAGGGTGGCGTCGTCCAGCACGGTGATCAGATCAGAGCCCACCCGCTGACCCAGCTTGTCGGAGTAGTGGGAGAGCTTCTTGAAGATCCCGTCGCCCTCCAGGCCATGGCCGATGGACTCGTGGAACATGGTTCCGCCCCTGCCGGCGGCGAGGACCACGGGCATCTGTCCCGAGGGAGCCTCCCTGGCGGCCAGCATGTCCACAGCCTGGCGGGCCGCTTCCCTGGCCATGTCCTCGGGCGTGTTCTCGGCGAAGAAATCATATCCCACGCGTCCGCCCATAGACTTGAAACCTCTCTGACGGATGCCCCCCTCCTGGGCCACCACGCTGGCCATCATCCAGCACTGCGGGGAGCGATCCTGGGCCCATAGCCCTCGGGAATTGGCCACCACGATGTCCCGAAACTGGTCGTAATACACGATGCGCACCTGGGCCACCCGGGAGTCGTAATCCCGGGCCGTCCTGTTGGCCCGCCAGGCCAAAGCTGCCTTCTGGCTCTCGGGCACACCATCCAGCGGCTCTCGGGTCCGCCAGTATTTATCCGGCCTGTCCCCGGACCTGAGATCCTTGCGGGCCGGTCCGGCGGTGCCGGAGGCGATATAGGCGGCCACTGCGGCTGTTTCTTTCAGCTTCTCCATGCTCAGATCGTCGGAATGGGCGTAACCGCTTTTACCGTCGGCGATGACCCGGATGCCCACTCCCTGCCGGATCTTATACTCGATATTCTTCAGCTTATCCTCTTCCAGATTCACCCGGGTGTACACCCTGCGTTCGGCGAAGATCTCAGCGTAATCTCCCCCGCGATTCAGGGCCATCTCCAGCAATTGCTCCAGATCTCTCCGGCCCAGATCGCGAATTGACATAACCTCACCCCCGGAGGCCTCGGCCACAGACCCCAATACTCCCCTCAGGATCATGGGCGAGGCAACCAGGATAACACCGCCCTGAGCGCCCTTTTTGAGGAATTCCCGGCGGGGGATTTTTTTGCCCTGAAGACGCTTTTTTCGCATATGAGACTCCTTTACAATGCATCCACCACTCTTTTTAAGATGGCGATGCTCATCATGTATCACATATCGATGCTCGAGGCTCGTATTGAGACCGGATGCTGGCGAAAAGCAGACGGTTCGCCCATCCTTCATGGTCACGATAATTCAGATCTGAATACCTTTCATAAAAGAAAGGTCGAGCCATCCCAAGAATACAAAAAAACCGCAGAGAAACACACCTCTCTGCGGCTCAATTTTCTCGATCTTACATGCCTTTCCTCAACGGAACAACAGCTTGATCTTGCTCCAGGTTGACCTTTGAGTCACCGGCGCACTCTGATTGGAAGCCCCTGGAGTGGGATGGGCGAACTGAATGAAATCGGTTGCCGGATCGTCCGTGTCGTGCCCGTTGGGATTTCGACCCAGGCTGTACCCCTGTGGGACACCGGGCGCTGCCCCACTCCCTATCTCCCCACCATCTCCGTACCACATAACGTCCACATCTTTCTGTCCATCCGCCGACAGGTGAAGATCATCCCCTTCCTGGCCCAGGCTCAACTGGGGATAATCCTGGCCATAGTCCAAAACCTGGACCCCTGCGGGCACTGTCCAATGGCCGGCAAAATACTCCCCGTCGTGATCCTTGCTGTCGTCCAGATCGTTGACCAGCAGCAGATATCCGCCGGCAGGAACGATGGTCCCCTCTGGAAAGATCAGATCGCGGCTTTTGGAAAAACCCATCAGGGGATGGTTGGCCAAAATCCAGCCGCCGATGTCTATGTCCTCAACACCTGGATTATACAGCTCAATCCACTGCAGGTCGTCATCGCCATCAGCACTCGGATGATACATGATTTCGTTGATGACCACATCAGCGCCGCAGATACCGACGGTGAAGACTAAGCTGGTTATGACAAACAGTGACAGCAGTCTTCTCATGACGCTGTTCACCTCCCGGGGCATTCTTTTTCCGGTGGCTTCATGGTTTCAGAATCGTTCAAATATACCCATGGGATGTGTGGATGTCAAGGGTTTTTGTGAGGTTTTTAGAAGTTCGGGATTCGGCGATCGCCTCGGCCAGCTTTTTGGTGTTTCCCGTGCGCGAATAATACATCACCAGTACTTGCATGGCTTTTCACCTCTATTTTTGTGTCATCGAGTACGAGATCTCTGACGCAAAGTCCTTCCAGAAAAGGAGAAGCCCGATCTCTCACAAACCGGGCTCATCATGCAAAAAAAGACAGCGGCCAGGGAGACCGCTGTTCTTTTCCGCAAATTATTTCACGAGCTGCCCAGGGCTCGCCGGAGATCCGGGTCCATCTCGGCGGTGTTGTCCTCCGTCCAGCGCTGATCAATGCGCGGGCTGATCGGGCTGTGCTCCTTGATATAGACAGCCACCATATCCCTGGTCATAGTGCCAGTGTAATAGATATCCTCCTGAGGCACGGTCTTCAAAATACTGAGGCCGATATTGCCCTGGGCGATATAATCAGAAGTGGCCACCCGATAGATCTTATTCGGATCCAGAGTCTGACCTCCGACCTCGAAGGTGGTGATCCGGTCCATATCGGGCCTGCGGCGGCTGAAAACGATCCTGGCCCCGGACATGATCACTCCCGCGCGCCGGCCCTTGACCCGAATCTCCATGATCTTTTTCAAAAACTCCCCGGTCATGCTGATCACCACCACTCGATTGCCGAAGGGCAACACGTTGAAGATATCCCGGGGGGTGATCTCCCCCTCGGTGATCTCGGCGCGGATCCCGCCCAGGTTGGTGAAGGCGAAATCGGCTTTGGTTCTCTCCCTCACGGCATCCATCGTTAACAAACCCATTATGTTGGTGGCTGCATCTCCCCGGTGCAAGGTCACCAGGGTCCGGCCGATGGGCTCATCCATCCCCTTCTCGGCATCGGCGATGAGAGAATCGACCTTCACGCACACATCGGCCAGGGGACAGAACTCATCTTCAAACAGGGTGATCAGACCACCATCCACGCAGGGAAGAGAGTATCCGGAGATGGTTCTGGTCTGCGAATCTATCTCCAGGGTCACCTGCCCCAAACCGGTGAGGTGACCATAGTTCTGAAAGAGGAGGGTATGATGAGCGGGATGCTCCCAGGGCTCCCGGTAGCCCTTCTCGATGTGTCCGCAGAACATCAGGTCGATCCCCGGCACCTGATGGGCCAGCTCCATGGCATTCAACCGCCAGGTCTTTTTCTCACCGCGGGCCTCACGATTCATGATCTCCGCCCACCCCTCATCAGCATAATAGGGAATGCCCACGTGAACCACGGCGATAACCAGATCGGCCCCCTTATCCCGCACCTCCTTGACGTATTTTTCCATCACCGGAGCAACCGGCAGAAACTTTACTCCCTCGACGTTCTCAGGAAAGCTATAGGCCGGGGTGTCGGCGGTGGTGACCCCGATGATGGCCACCTTCAATCCGCACACCTCCTTGATAATGTACGGCTTGGCGTAATCGATCTGCTTTCCGGTCTTGGCATCCAGGGTGTTGGCACTGAGCATGGGGAAGTTGGCCAGCTTGCTCAGCCGGCGCAGATTCTCCACCCCCTCGTCATACTCGTGATTGCCGATGGCCATGGCATCGTAGCCCAACAGGTTCATGGCCTCTATGACCGCCTTGCCCTTTGTTAAAGTACCCACCGGGGTCCCCTGAAAGCAATCTCCGGCATCCAGAAGCAGAAAACCGTGGTTCTTTCTCTCGGCCTGATCGCGGACACAGTGGATGTAGCAAGCAGCCGTGGCTACCCCGCCGACGATGGGCGGAAACTCTCTGTTCATAAAGGTGGCTTCCGTCGTGCCTATACCGCCACCGATGTCGTTGGTATAAACGATGTCGATTCTGATGGGCTCCGGCTCCTCGGCCATGGCCATCCCAAAAGTACAGAAGAGCAAACCGGTAAGCAGAAGCCTCTGTAGATGATTCCGCATCGTGTTTTTCATCTGACAAAATCCTCACAGGCTATATTTGATACCCGATGCTGACCATGGCACGCAGCAGAGATTCCTTAACCCTGTCCTTGTCCGCCCGCTCCACACCACCGTAGTAACCCTCGGGAAACAGATCCTCCTGCCTCCAGGTACTGGTTCCCACCTCTCCACCAAAGTCGATCTGAAACCCCTGATAGGAGAAGCCGGTGCCGAAGCTCACTGCCGTGGTGATAATCTCTTTGTCCTGGTAACTCGGCTGATAACGAAAGCCAAAGCGGAAGGGTACACCGACGAAAAACTTGTGCTCCACACCCGCGGCAAATTGCCAGACATCGTCGAAATCAACAGCCTGGCAAATCTTATCTTCGAATTTAGACCACTGGGTGAACTTAATGTCAAAGTTCAGGCGCGTGGTCAGATCGTTGCGCGGCCTAAATTCCACGCCAAAGGCAATGCTGTAAGGATAGGTCAGCTCCAGTGGACGGGAGGAGTCCGGGGAGGCGATCCCCTTGCCGGAAAACTTGGCCGTACCCTCCAGGTTCGCCTGCGACCGGTACATCAAGCCAAGGCGGACTCTCCTGGACACCTGCGCCGCTGCCCCCAGGTTGAAGTTCAAGCCATCGCAGTCCAGATCCTGGCGGTCCAGCACTATGATGGTATCTCCGAAAGATCTGCGCTCGAATTGCCCGTCTCCATTCAGGAAGTTGAGCGATACCCCTAAGTCCAGCCAGGGTATGACCCGCTCTGCCAGACCAACGGAGACGGCATAGACCCCCTTGCTGTTCTCTATAACGTTTTTGCCGATGAGCAGATCGCTCTCGTCGCGCACCTCCTCAAAGTAGTCGTAATTCCAGTCGTACAGAGGATAAGCAGCTATGCTCAGAGATGGCATGTGAGGTTTCTTGAAGGCCTTGACAACCCCGATGGCGTACTTGCTGTATACGTTGGAATTCATGGCGTAAGTGTTGTAGCCCACAAACCCATCGAACGAGTCATGGTAGGGAAATGCCCGGTCCTCGTCGGCCTTAACCAGCTGAATGGAGCAAGCGGCTCCAAAGCTCTTGATCTCGGCCAGGCATGCCGGATTGGTGCTCAGGGCAAGGGCGTTACCCTGGAAGGCCACCCCGGTCCCTCCCATGCCCAGGGATCGGGCGTCCAGGGCACCAGCCTTTTCACCGTAGGGATAGCTAAGGTAGGTGAAGGCCGCGCCCTCATGGGAAAGAAAACACAGGACCAAAAGCGGGAGCACAAACAGAACCAATCGCCCCTTGAGATGGATCATCATCCTCATACCTCCAGATTCACTGTATCATTACCATCCGTAATCTATCTGCAGTCGAAATGCCCGATTATCTTCCCTTACGTTAGACCCTTCCGGGTCTGGGCCACTGGCCTGGTTAAAATACCGTGCGTCGAT